>NZ_BMOE01000001.1:0-214071 GCF_014646915.1 Deinococcus aquiradiocola
CGAGGCGCGGGACCGGGTGCTGATGGGACCGGAACGGCGGAGCATGGTGATCAATGAAGCGGACCGGCGGGTGACGGCGTACCACGAGGTCGGTCACGCCCTCGTGGCGCAACTCCTCCCGCACGCCGACCGCATTCACAAGCTGACCGTCATTCCGCGCGGGCGGGCACTGGGCGCGGCCATGTACACGCCCGGCGACCAGATGCACATGACGCGCGAAGCGCTCATCGACCGCATCTGCGTGGCGCTGGCCGGGCAGGCGGCCGAGGAGGTCGTGCTGAACGTCATCAGTACCGGCGCACAGAGCGATTTCCAGCAGGCGACGGGCCTCGCGCGCCGCATGATCACCGAGTGGGGCATGAGTCCCCTCGGGAACCTCGCGCTCGTCACGGAGGGCGGCGGGTATCTCGGCGCGCCCGCCGAGTACGGGCAGTACAGCGAGCACACCGCCGTCCGCATCGACGAGGAACTGCTCGGCCTGCTCGGCACGCAGTACGCGCGCGCCAAGGCCCTGCTCGGCGAGCACCTGCACGTCATGCACCGCCTCGTGGACGCCCTGATGCTGCACGAGACGCTGTCGCTCGAACAGTTCGAGACGGTCGTGGAGGGCGGCCAGCTGCCCAGCCCGCTGCCTGGCGACCCGCCCGGCACGCCGGAGCGTGGCGGGGACACGCCCGGCATCGGCACCCTCAAGCCCGGCGGCGCCTGAAGGGCCGTGTACACCCTCCCGGAAACGCAGGCGCTGCCCGCCGCGCTCGTCGGCACGGAAAGCCAGCTCCTCGCGCGGCACGCGGACCTCGCCGCGCCCGCCTTCGTGATCCCCTCGACCTTCGAGGAGGCCTTCTACCGGCACAACAACCTGCCCGCGCAGCTCGCCGCGTTGTTCGCGCGCATCCAGCCCGCCCGCATCGACGAGGACGCCCTCGAACCGCTGTGCGGGCAGGCGCGTGCCCTGCTGCTCGGTGCGGCCCTCCTCGACGACAGCGTGCAGACCCTCTACCGCGCCCTGCGCAACGCGGGCCTCGACCAGGGGCCGCTGCACCTGCGCCGTCCCGGCCACGCGGCCACGCAGGCCGCACTCGCCCGCCCGCCCGGCACCGAGGTCCTGCACGCCCTGAAGCGCCTGTGGGCGGACGACTGGAGTTTCGGCGCGGTGCTCGCCCGCCTGGACGACACCGGCACCGTCGGCCTGGACGCCTCTCCCGCCCTGGTGCTGCGCGGTCCGCCCGGTCAGGCAGACGCGGCGCTCGCCCTGCAGCTCGGCTGCCGCGCCGCGCTCCGCAACGCGTACGGCCTGACGGGCCTGACCGCCTGACGCGCCCGACCACTCGCCGCGCCCGACTGCCCGCCGCACGTTTCTTCATCTGATGGGGGCGGCCCGCGCCGCGCGTCTACAGTGAGGCCGTGTCCACTCCGCCCACCGCCCGGCCCGCCCCGGCATGGATGCTTGCGGCCCTCGGCACCCTGGTGTTCCTGAACGTGTACGCCCCGCAGTCGCTGCTGCCGCTCCTCGCGCGCGACCTGAACGTCAGCGAGGTCGGCGCCGGGTCGGTGGTCGGCGCGACGACGCTCGCCATCGCACTCGTGTCGCCCCTGAGCGGCGCGGTCTCGGACGCGCTCGGGCGCCGCCGGGTCATCCTGATTGCGTTCCTGCTGCTCACGCTGCCTGCCCTGCTCGCCACGCAGGCGCACACGCTCGCCGCGCTGGACGCCGCGCGCTTCCTGCAGGGGCTCGTCATTCCGCTCGTGATGGTCAGCTGCACCGCGTACGCCGCCGAGGAGTACGCGGGGCCGGGCGTGGCGCGCGCCATCACCGCGTACGTGACCGGCACCGTCCTCGGCGGGTTCGCCGGACGCTTCCTGAGCGGCGTGACGGTGGACGCCGTGCACGACTGGCGCGCCGCGTTCTGGCTGCTGGCCGCCACCAACCTGCTCGGCGCGCTGCTCGCGCTCGCGCTGCCCGCCTCGCGGCACTTCCGGCCGGTGCGGGACCTGAGGGCCGTGCGCGCCGACCTGACGCTGCACCTGCACAACCGCGCGCTGCTCGGCACGCTCGCCGTGGGCTTCGTGCTGCTGTTCACGCTGGTGTCGGCCTTCACGTTCGTGGTCCTGCACCTTGCCGCGCCCCCGTACCGTCTGTCGAGCGCCGGGACGGGCGGTGTGTTCGCGGTGTACCTGCTGGGCGTCGTCATCACGCCGCTCGCGTCGCGCCTGATGGCGGTGCGCGGCAGCGTGCGGACCTTCACGGTCGGCGTCGCGTTCTCGCTGGCGGGGCTGGGCCTGACGCTGCTGCCGTCCCTGCCGTGGATCGTGGTGGGGCTCGCGCTCGCGTCGAGCGGCGTGTTCGTCGGGCAGGCGGCCGCGCTGAGCGCCGTGCAGGCCAGCGTCACGCGCGCCCGCAGCCTCGCGACGGGCCTGTACAACCTCGCGTACTACGGGGGAGGGGCGGCCGCCACCGTGATCGGCGGGCTCGCGTACGCGCGGGCCGGTTGGGCGGGCGCTGTCGCGTGCAGCGCCGTGGCCCTGCTGCTGTCGCTCGCGGTGGGCCTCGTCACGTGGCGGCACGCACCCGGCACGCCGGACGGCGACCCGCCCGCCCGCTGAACCCCGGTCCGTCCGGGTGGTCCGGTGCGCGTCCGCTTCCCGGTGGGGGAGGGGCGGCGTGTACACTGCGTCCTGTGTCGTCCGTTGCCCTGAGAACCACCTTCGTCCTGAATGCCCTGCTGTTCGTCCCGGCTGGCCTGCTCGTGTACTTCCTGCCGCTGGGGACGCTGGGCGTCAACCCACTGTGGCTGGGGCGGGTGGCGGGCGCGCTGCTGCTCGCGTGGGGCGTGTCGATGGCGTACGGCGCGTGGCGTCCCGTGGGGGCGGCCGTCGTGCAGTTCGTGACCGGCAACCTGCTGCTCGCCGCGACGCTCGTCCCGGCGGCCCTGCGCGCCTCCATGCCCGGCACGCTCCGCACCGCGCTCGTCGCGGTCGGCGTGGCGCTGGCCGTGCTGGCCGTCCTGGCGCTCGTGCTGCCGCGCCCCCGCACGGGAGACCTGCGGTGAGCGGCGAACCCGAACGCCTCCAGAAGTTCCTGGCGCGCAGCGGCGTCGCGTCGCGCCGCGCGGCGGAAGACCTCATCCGCTCCGGGCGCGTGAGCGTCAACGACCTGCCCGCCACGCTCGGCATGAGCGTCGGCCCGCAGGACGAGGTGCGCGTGGACGGCGAACTCATCGGCGGGCACGTGGAGCACGTCACGTACATGCTGTACAAGCGCCGCGGCGTCCTCACGACCGTCAGCGACGAGAAGGGCCGCCCCACCGTCCTCGACGGCTTCCGGGACGTGCCGGGCCTGCACCCCGTCGGTCGGCTCGACCGGGACTCCGAGGGCCTGCTGCTCCTCACCACCGACGGCGACCTCACGCTGCGCCTCACGCATCCCCGCTACGGGCACGAGAAGGTGTACCGCGCGTGGATCGACGGGGGCGCGCCGAGCGACGAGGTGCTGGACGCCCTGGAGGACGGCATCGAACTGGAGGACGGCGTGACCGCGCCCGCCCGCGTGGACCGCGCCGGGGTGGGCGTGTACGTCACCATCACCGAGGGCCGCAACCGGCAGGTGCGCCGCATGCTGGACGCCGTCGGGCACGCCGTCACGCGACTGGTGCGCGTCCGGGTGGGCGGCCTGTGGCTGGAGGACCTGCGGCCCGGCGAGGCCCGGCAGCTCGACGAGCGCGACCTGCACGACCTGCTGAACCCCGGCCTGGTGCCGGACAACGTCTGGGAACGCCGCGCGCGCCTCACCCGCGAACGCTGGGGCTGACGCTCCCACCCTGCTATACTCCCCTGCGCGGGAAGGAACGCGGTCGCGCGTCCGTTCTCCCTTCCGGGGGGCGTGCGTGAGGAAAGTCCGGGCACCGCAGGGCAGGATGCCAGCTAACGGCTGGGCGGCGAGCAAACGCCGGGAAGCAGGTTCGCTTCCCGGGACGGCGCGAAGCCGACGGAAAGTGCCACAGAAACCAGACCGCCGCGCCCGTTCACCGGAACCACACGGTGGGCGCGGTCAGGGTGAAACGGTGCGGTAAGAGCGCACCAGATTCCCTGGAGACAGGGAGTGCTGGTAAACCCCATCCGGTGCAAGACCCGACAGTGGAGGAGGGCGGCCCGCCCGTCGATTCCCAGGATGGTCGCAACGAGGTGAATGGCGACATTCATCCCAGATAGATGACCGTGACTGCCCGACGTTCTTCCGACGGCAGACACAGAACCCGGCTTATCACCTTCCCGTGCCAGCACGCGTGGCCCCACCTGACTCCAGGCGGGGCCACGCCGCATTTCATGCCGGTCCCTTCAGGGGGCACGGCGGCGCAGGTCGAGGATCACCTGCACCCAGCCTGCCAGCATCAGCACCCCGCCGATGGGCGTGACGGCGCCCAGCACCTTCACGCCGCTCAGGGCGAGGACATACAGGCTGAGGCTGAACACCAGCGTGCCCGCCAGGAGCAGTTTCGGGGCGCGCCTCCAGCCGTCCCGGTACGCGGGCAGGGCCGACAGGGCCAGCAGGGCGACCGCGTGGTACATCTGGTACCTCACGCCCGTCTCGAACACCTGCAGCAGGTCGGCGCTCAGGCTGGCCTTCAGGGCGTGCGCGCCGAAGGCACCCAGGGCCACGCCGGTCCCCGCGAGGACCGCGCCGGACACGGCGGTGCTCGGGTCGTGCCCGGGCGCCGGGGTGTGGGACTGGGCGGGGGCACTCACCGGCGGCCCCCGTGCGGGGTGCGGGTGGGGGCGTGGGGGGAGGAGAGGGTCACGCGCGTCATGCGGTCAGTGTAGGGGGGTGGGCGTGGGGGTTTGTCCCACCCGGCCCGCAGCGGGTGGCCGCGTGGGGTCTGGAGGCCCGCTGGGAGGGCATTCGTGCCTTCGTGGGTGCGTGCATGGGGCGCGGCGTTCACGGTCTCTTGCTGCGCCCCCGGAGGCCCCCGGTGGGAAAGTCGCCCACGATCGTGGGGATTGCGGGGAGAAATGTGGGAAATGGTGGTAAATCGTGGAAGGCTTTGTTACACTCCTCGCAATGGCTGCAGCGCGTCATGCCGAATGTTTTCGGCGGTCGTGCCGCGTCCCGGCCGCCTCCGCGGAGGTGGGTCCGGGTGGGAACACCACGGGCCGGTCCGGGCAGACAGGCGCAGGTGAGCGGGAGGGGAACGGCATGCCGGGACAGGTGCCGCTCCGGAGGAAAGGGGAGACTTGCCGTTTGGAGAATATCCGTACTCGATCGACGACAAGGGGCGCGTGGTCGTACCGCCTCCCTTCCGTGATTTCGTCGAGGACGGCATGATTCTCACGCGCGGCATGGAAGGCTGCCTGTACATCTTCCCGCTGGCCGCGTGGAAGCGCGTCGAGGAACAGCTGGAGCAGCTTCCGCTGACGGACGCCAGTTCCCGCGCCTTCGTGCGCTTCTTCTACAGCGGCGCCAGCAAGTCCCGCCTCGACGCGCAGAGCCGCGTGTCCGTCCCGCAGCCCCTGCGGACCTTCGCGGACCTGGGCACGGACGTGGTCGTGGCGGGCGCGCCCGGACGCCTGGAACTCTGGAACCCGGCCCGCTGGGACGCCGCCATCCTCGCCGTGCAGCAGGACCCGCCGCACCCCGAACTGCTCGCCAACTTCATCGCGTGAACCCATGACCGACACCCCCGACCTGACCCACATCCCCGTCCTCGCCACCGAGGTCCTCGAAGCCCTGCTGCCCGCCGAGGGCAAGACCATCGTGGACGGCACGCTCGGCGGGGCGGGCCACACCCGCCTGCTCCTGACGGGCGGCGCGCGCGTCATCGGCATCGACCAGGACCCCTACGCGCTCGGCCGGGTGGGGGCGCTGAACCTGCCGGGCCTGACGCTCGTGCAGGGCAACTACCGCGACATGGACACCCTGCTGCCCGCCATCGGCGTGACGCAGGTGGACGGCGTGCTGCTCGACATCGGCGTGTCCAGCTTCCAGCTCGACGACGCTCAGCGCGGTTTCAGCTACCACACCGAGGCGCCGCTCGACATGCGCATGAGTCAGAGCGGCCCCTCCGCCGCCGACATCGTGAACACCCTGGAGGTCGAGGAGCTCGCGGGCATCATCTACGAGTACGGCGAGGAACGCCACTCGCGCCGCATCGCGCGCGGCATCGTCGCCGCCCGCGAGGACAGCCCCATCCTGACCACCACACGCCTCGCGGAAGTCATCAAGCGGGCGTACCCGGGCGGTCACGCGCGCGGCATCCACCCGGCACGCCGGACCTTCCAGGCGCTGCGCATCCACGTGAACGACGAACTCGGCGCGCTCCGCAGCGGCCTGGACGCGGCCGCGTCGCTGCTCGCGCCGGGCGGACGGCTCGCCGTGATCAGCTTCCACAGCCTGGAGGACCGCATCGTGAAACGCTGGATGAAGCTCCGCTCCGGGCAGATCGAAGCGAAGTGGGGCAACCGGGACGAGGACCGCGAGGACGCCCCGCCCGTCGTGACGCACGCCGGTCCCGTCCTGCGCCCCCTGCACAAGCGCCCGCTGGAGGCGACCGAGGAGGAACAGGAACGCAACCCGCGCGCCCGCAGCGCGAAACTGCGCGTCGCGGAACGCGTGCCGGACGCGGAGGTGACCGCCCCGTGACCGCGTCCGTGCCGGACCCGCAGGTGCAGGCGCTGTGGCGTGCCCGCGCCCTGCGCTACGTCATGATCTACGTCCTGATGGCCTGCGTGCTCGTGGTGCTGCGCTACCAGACGCAGGCGATCTACCCGCACCTGCGCGACCTGCGCGCCACCCGGACCGAACTGCAGCGCCAGCAGAACGAACTGAGCCTCACCGTGCAGACCCTCACCAGCGAGCAACGCATCCGCGCGTGGGCCATCGCGGACGGCATGGTGCCGTACGCGCAGGCCAGCAAGGAACGCCAGAAACTCCCGCCCGCCCTCGCGCCCGTCCCGCCGCCGCCCGCCACACCGCTCCCTGCCACCCTCACGGTCCGGACGGTCTGGAAGTGACCCGCCGCCCCGCCGCACCCCTGCCTGAACCTCAACCTGCTGCACGCCCGGGGGCCCTGTCATGGAAATAAAGATTCGTCTGCGTTCGAGGGTCATGCAGTTCGTGGCCCTGATGGCCTTCTGCACGCTCGTGTGGGCGTACGCGCAACTGGAGTGGGGCCTGCCGCAGGGCGTGCGCCGCGCGGTCCTGCAGGTGCGCGGCAGCATCGTGACCGAGGACGGCTCGGTGCTGGCGCGCACCGTGGGCGGCAAGCGCGTGTACCCGAACGGGCCGCTCGCCGGGCAGCTGCTCGGCATGATGGGCGACACCAACGGCCTGGAGGGCCTGGAAGCCGCGTACGACTCGCGCCTCTCGGCAGGCCAGAAGGTCACGCTCACCATCGACCCGGCCATCCAGGCGGCCGCCGAGAGCGTCCTGAAAGGCGCGGTTCTCGAACACCGCGCGGAGTACGGCTCGGTCGTCGCCATCGAGACGAAGACCGGCAAGATCCTGGCGAGCGCCACGTACCCCGCCTTCGACCCGAACAGCTGGAAGGGTCAGGATCCGGCCGTGTGGCGCAACCGCGCCTTCCTGGACCGCTTCGAGCCCGGCTCGACTATCAAGGGCCTCGTGGTGGCCGCCGCCATCCAGGAGGGCCTGACCAGCCCCAACACCCTTTACAACACCCCCATGAGCCGCTGGGTCGGAACGCGCCGCGTGGGCGCCACCATTCACGACGCCGTGCCGCACCCCGGCTCCCTCACCACCAAGCAGGTCCTGCGCTACAGCAGCAACGTCGGCATGTCTCACATCGTGGAGCACTTCCCGAACCAGAAGCTGTACGATTACCTCTCCGCGTACGGGTTCGGGGAAGACACGCCCATCCCCACTGTCCGCACCGCGAGCGGCATGCTGCAGCCTGTCGCCCGCTGGGACGACGTGGTCCGCACCACCAACGCCTTCGGGCAGGGCATGAGCGCCACGACGCTGCAGCTGGCCACGGCGTACAACGCGCTCGCGAACGACGGCCTGTACGTCGCGCCGAGGCTCGTGGTGGGCGAGGCGCAGCCGCAGGGCCGCGAGATCGTGTCCGCGCAGACGGCCCGCACCACGCGCGAACTGCTGCACGCCGTCATCAGCGAGGGCATTCCCGGCGCGGCGGGCATCAAGGGGTACGCGCTGGCAGGCAAGACCGGCACGGCGCAGGTGGTGGTGGACGGCAAGTACAGTTCGACCATCTACGACAGCGTGTTCGCGGGGTTCTTCCCGTCGGACCGGCCTCGGGTGACGCTGGCCGTCATGGTGCACGGGGCGAAGGAGCGGTACCACGGGTCGATGCTGGCCGCGCCGATCTACCGTGACGTGGCGGCGGCGATCATCTCGAAGTGGGCGGAGCCGCCCGTGCCGGAGGCCGTCACGTCGCCCTGACGCGTCACGCTGTTCTGCCCCTCTGCCTGTTGACCGCCCGGACCTGTTCCGGGCGGTTCGCTGTTGTGGGTCCGGCAGTGTTCGGGCCGCTGCGGGTGACGGTGTTCACGTGGGTGCGCGTCGGTGAAGGCGGTGCGGGTTCACGTTCCACATCCGGGGAGGGGGTGGCCGGGGTGTGCGCCGCGTTCCGGTGAGACTCTCATCAGACAGACCCCAAAGATGAGTATTCAGTGATAGCCGGTACATCTTGGCGGGCCGTGCCGGGGGGGGACTGCAACCGATCCTTCAATATGCTGTCAACAAATCTCGCCTGGGCCACAAAGTCCGGCTGTTTTTGGGCGAGCTGCCCCCCGATCTGCCGGTATCTGACGATCCCACTCAAAAAATAATGAGAAACTAAATGAGACGATTAGAACTTGGCTCATAAAATATTTGCGTCTGAAACGGCATAAAACACTGTAATAAAGAAAAATTAAAGAAGCATGACAAAAAACTATGAGAATAAAAAACTGCAAAACTCAAAAACAACTCACGAGGGGTCCATAAGCTTTGGTCACTCGGGCCCACACGGACCGAAGTTCACCGGGCGACCAGCCGGAAGTCTGGCGACAGTACGAAGACAGGTTCCCGCCCCACCACGGGCCAGCGAGCGAACCGCAAGACCGTTCCTTTCCCTCTTCGTCTCCTGACACCACCCTCACCACCCGCCACCTTTACGGTCGTGCGTGCGCCCCCCGGAACACCGGAGCGGGCCGTGGTTGAGACGGGAGAGTTGCAGGTTCCTCACCGTTTGTCATCTGTGAGTGGCGCTTCCCCCTTTCAACGTCACCGCGTCCATGCGGGATCCGGGCCGAAGCGCCTATCCACTGGAGTTCCATGTCAAGAATCGCACGACCGGGCCGCACCACCGCCCAGAACCGCAGCAGCACGTCCACCCTCACGGCCCTCCTCGCGCTGCTCCTCGGCACGTTCCTCACCGGCGCCCTCGCCACGCCCGCCCTGCCCAGCTCCGCCGTCGCCGCGCAGGCCGTCAAGAGCGCCCTGATCGCGAAGGCGCCCGCCAAGACCGCCAGCAGCGCCGCCAGCACCCGCGCGCAGGGCGTCACCAAAGCCGCCAGCAGCGCCGCGCCGCGCAGCACCGGCCGCAGCGCCGTCGTGCACTCCACCGCGTACAACAGCACGCCCGGCCAGACCGACGCCACGCCGTACATCACCGCGACCGGTACCCGCGTCCGCTCCGGCGTCGTCGCCCTGAGCCGCGACCTGCTCGCCCGCTTCCCGTACGGCACGCGCATCACCATCGAGGACCTCAGCGGACGCTACTCCAGCTACCTGCGCGGCCGTGTCTTCGTGGTCGAGGACACCATGCACCCCCGCATCGGCAACACCGTCGACGTCTGGATGGGCAGCCGCAGCGAAGCGCTCGCCTGGGGCAGCCGCAACATCCGCATCACCGCCGTCCAGTAATCTCGCTTCGGGAGCACCACCGACCCGGCCATTCCCGTACAGGGATGGCCGGGTCCGCCATTGGACCGGCCCGGGAAGAGGCCACGGGCCGGGCTCACGGAGGGGTGCGCTATGCTCGGCGGACGTGAGCACGCCCACCCCACCGGCCCGCACCCCCCCAGCCACCCCACCGCCCCCCCCTGCGGCCACCGGCGCGGCGGGCCGCGTGCCGAGCCTCGCGCGGGTCCTGAGCCGCGCGCACCTGCGGCACCGCCGCGCGCAGAACGCCATCACCGTCCTCGGGATCGCGGTGGGCGTCATGGTGCTCATCGCGGCCCTGAGCCTCACGAACGGCTTCACCCGCTCCCTGATCGACGCGACCCTGCGTGCCAGCCCGCACCTGACGCTCACGGGCTTCGTGCCGCAGCCGCGCGACCCGAAGCTCGAAGCGGCCCTCAAGGCCGATCCGGACGTGCTGGCCTTCACCCCCTTCCTGGCCGACAAGGGCCTCGTCACGCGGCCCGCCAGTCAGGGACGCGGGGCGGGCGTGGACTTCGCGACGCTGTTCGCCGTGCAGCCCAGCGCCGCGCAGGTCCTGCAGCTCGCGGACGCCGAAACCCGCACCCTTGACACCCTGAAAGACGGGCAGATCATGCTCGGCAGCAGCCTCGCGCAGAGCGTCGGCGCGTACGGGCACGAACCGCTGCGCCTGCTGAACAGCCAGCAGCGCCGCGTGACGCTGGACCTCGCGGGCGTCTTCCACACCGGCAACTACCTGATCGACTCTGCGTACGCCTTCACCACCCTGCACACCCTGCAGACCCTGCAGGGCACGCAGAACATCACCGGGTACCAGCTGCGCCTGCGCGACCCGAACAGTGCGCCCGCCGTCGGCGCGCGCCTCACGCGCAGCCGCACGTACAGCAGCATTCCCTGGCAGAACCTGTACGGCACCCTGATCGACCAGCTGGCCCTGCAGAAGAAGGTCATCGGGTTCGTGGTGTTCCTGATCGTGGTCGTGGCGGCCTTCGGCATCGCGAACGTCCTCACGCTCACCGTGTTCGAGAAGACGCAGGAGATCGCGATCCTGCGCGCCATCGGCGCGAGCAGCCGCGACATCCTCGGCATCTTCCTGACGGAGGGGCTGGTGCTGGGGCTCGCCGGACTGCTGCTCGGCGACCTGCTGGGCCTGGGCATCGCGGCGTACTTCACGTGGCGGCCCTTCCAGCTGCCCGGCGACCTGTACTTCATCTCGGCCCTGCCGGTCGAGGTGCGCTTCACGGACATCCTGTGGGTGAACGTGGTGGGTCTCAGCACCACGCTCATCGCGGCGCTGCTGCCCGCCCGGCGCGCGGCCGCCATCGAACCAGCCCGCATCATCCGCTGAAGCGCCCGGCCCTGCTGCACTCCACACCACCGCGTCCAACTGCAGCGCGCGTGACCGGGTCGTGCACGCCGGGACGCCCGCGCCGAAACTGCGCTCCCGGGCACCGTTCCCCCCCGACCGGGGGGAGTGCGTGCGTGCCTTCCCACCGTGTTTTCTCACCGCGCCGCCCTATCCTGCGCGCATGAAGATCAACAAGAGCTTCCTCGTCGCGGGCGCCCTCGCGGCCACCGCAGCGGTCGGGTACGCCCAGATGAACGGCTACACCCAGCAGGGCCTCCCCAACACCAAAACCGCGCAGACCTTCCTGCAGGTCTACGACGCCATCAACCAGCTGTACCTCACCAAACCCGACGACAACAAACTCCTGCAGGGCGCCATCAACGGCATGATCGCCTCGCTCGACGACCCCTTCACGTACTACAGCCAGCCGGAAGACAACGCCGTCGACACGCAGAACCTCGCCGGGCAGTTCTACGGGATCGGCGTGCAGCTCACCGCCGCGAACGCCGACGGCACGGGCGGCAAGGTCGACACGGTCTTCAAGGTCGGCGCGGCCGCGCAGGCGGGCGTACAGGCAGGCGACACCTTCCTGAAGGTCGGGGACAAGGACGTCACGACCGCCAAACTGAACGACATCGTGAAACTCATCCGCGGCGAGAAAGGCACCCAGGTCACCATCACCTTCGGGCGGGGCGGGGCGGGGTCCGGTGCGGGCGGGAACACGCAGGCGTCCACGTACAGCGTCACCATGGAGCGCCAGCCGGTCACGATCGTGTCGGTCGAGCAGACGATCCTGCCCGGCAACGTCGGGTACATCGCGCTCAACACCTTCTACAACGAGAAGGTCAACGAGCAGTTCCAGGCGGCCGTGGCCGACATGAAGAAGAAAGGCGTGCAGAAGCTCGTGCTGGACCTGCGCGACAACGGCGGCGGCCTGCTGAACAGCGGCATCTTCGTCGCCGACCGGTTCCTGCAGAGCGGCAAGATCGTCTCTGTCCGCGACCGCAGCGGCAAGACCGACGTGATCGGGCAGGCGAAGAAGGACGCGAGCGACTACACCGGGCAGCTGGTCGTGCTGATCAACAAGAACAGCGCCAGCGCCAGCGAGATCGTCGCCGGGGCACTGCAGGACAGCAAGCGCGCGCAGATCGTGGGCGAGCAGAGCTTCGGGAAGGGCGTCGGTCAGCAGGTCGTGAGCACCATCGACGGGGGCCGCGTCGCCGTCGTGAACTTCACGTGGATCACCCCGGACGGTCACGAGATCCAGAAGAAAGGCATCACGCCCGACGTGAAGGTCGAGGACACCCGCCGCCCCACGCCCCTGAACTTCAGCGGCAGCGGCGTCCCCGCCGGCACGAAACTGACGGTGCAGGTGGACGGCAAGCCGGTCGAGGTGACGGCCGACAAGGACGGCAAGTTCACGTACACGGGCGCCATCGCCCGCCCCGTCACGAGCGCCACGCAGGGCGAAGCGGTCGTGGACCTCAAGACGGACGCCGAACTGCAGAAGGCCCTCACCCTCTTCAAGTAAGCGGGTGGTGAAGGCGGGGCCGGGCATGTCCACGTGGGCGCCCGGCCCCTTCGCCCTGCCGTGCGCGGCTTGCGTGAAGGTGGCCGTCCCGCCGTTTTCCTGACGCTTCCCGTCTATCATGCCGTGCATGCAGCACCTCACCCCTCAGGACCCCACGCCGGACAGCCTCGGCTTCCGCATGCCGCCCGAATGGGCGCCCCACGCCGCCACCTGGATGAGCTGGCCCGCCGACGACGACCTGTGGTTCGGGCAGCTCGCGCCGGTCCGTGCCGAGTACGCCGAACTCGTCCGGACCGTCGCGCGTTACGAGCGCGTGGACCTGCTCGTGCGCGACGAGGAGAGCGAACGCGACGCCCGCGCCCGCCTGGGCTTGGGCGCGCAGGACGCGGAGCTGAACGTGCGCCTGCACCGCGTGCCGCTCGACGACGTATGGGTCCGCGACAACGGCCCGATCTTCGTGCAGGGCGAGGCGCAGGAACTCGCGCTCACCAACTGGAAGTTCAACGCGTGGGGCGGCAAGTTCGAGTGGCAGCACGACGACCTCGTGCCGGAACACGTCGCGTCCACCCTGCAGATGACGCACTGGGACCTGCCGGTCGTGCTGGAAGGCGGCGCCGTCGAGGTGAACGGGGACGGCGTGGCGCTTGTCACGCGCTCCTGCCTGCTCACCCCGACCCGCAACCCGCACCTGAACGAGGAACGCTACGCGGAACTCCTGCAGCGCTACCTCGGCGTGCAGCGCCTCCTGTGGCTGGACGGCGGCCTGGAGAACGACCACACCGACGGGCACATCGACACCATCACGCGCTTCACGGACGCCCGCACCATCGTCACCAGCGTCGAAGCGGACCCATCCGACCCGAACCACGCCGTCATGAACGCCAACCTGCACGCGCTGCGCGGCATGACGGACCGGCACGGCCAGCCGTTCCGCGTCGTCGAACTCCCCCTGCCCGCCCTGCGCCTCGAAGGGCCGGAAGGCCGCCTGCCGCCCACCTACGCGAACTTCTACATCGGGAACGGCTTCGTGGCCGTCCCGCAGTACGGCGACCCGAACGACCAGCAGGCCCTCGACATCCTCGCGCCGCTCTTCCCGGACCGCGACGTGATCGGCCTGCAGAGCCGCGCCATCATCACGGGCGGCGGCAGCTTCCACTGTATGACGCAGCAGCAGCCCGAAGGCACCCCCTGGACGGGCCTCAAGGAGGACCACGCATGAAACGAGTCGATCAGGCCACCCTCGCCGTCATCCAGATGCACATGACGGCCGACCTGCAGGACAACCTCACGCGCGCCGAAGCGCACGTCCGCGACGCCGCCCGGCGCGGCGCGCAGGTCATCCTGCTGCCGGAACTGTTCGAGAACCTGTACTTCTGCCAGACGGAACGCGAGGAGTACTTTGAACTCGCGCACCCCGTGGACGGCCACCCCTTCCTCGGCCGCTTCCGGAACCTCGCGCAGGAGTTCGGCGTGGTGCTGCCCGTCAGCTTCTTCGAGGCGGCCGGGCAGGCGTACTACAACTCGCTCGCCACCATCGACGCGACCGGCGAACTGCTCGGCGTGTACCGCAAGAGCCACATTCCCGACGGTCCCGGCTACGAGGAGAAGTACTACTTCAACCCCGGCGACACCGGCTTCAAGGTGTGGGACACCCGGCACGGCCGCGTCGGTGTGGGCATCTGCTGGGATCAGTGGTACCCCGAGACGGCGCGCGCCATGATGCTGCTCGGCGCGGACTTCCTGCTGTACCCGACCGCCATCGGCAGCGAACCGGCCGAGGTGGAAACCCCGAACAGCTACCAGATGTGGCAGCGCGCCATGGTCGGACACGCCGTCAGCAACAGCAGTTACGTCGGCGCGGCCAACCGCGTCGGCACGGAGACCGTGGAGGGCCTGGAGCAGACGTACTACGGGCACGCGTTCATCGCCGACTACACCGGCGAACTGATCGAGGAGTTCGGCAGCGGCGACGAGGGGTCCCTCGTGCACACCCTGGACCTCGCCGCCGCCCGCCGCTTCCGCGCGGGCATGGGCTTCTTCCGGGATCGCCGACCCGACCTGTACGGTCCCCTGATGACGCTGGACGGCAGCGTCCGGCGCGGCTGAACCGCAGCGGGCAACCTCAAGGCTTCCTGACCCTTTCCCTAAGGCCCCTTGGGGCGCCTCGCAGACACCCGGACGGACCGTGAGGGACACTGAACCCATGTTCGAGAACGTGAAGCAGAGTGTGCAGGACGCCGCCGACACCATCGGCGAACGCGTGCAGGAACGCAAGGCCGACATGAAGTTCGACGCCCGCCTGAAAGCCATCGAACGGAACGTCGCGCACGTCGACACCCGCCTCGACGCGCTCGGCAAGCGCTTCCCGCGCCAGCAGCGCCGCTTCCCGGTCGGCCTCGTGCTCGTCGCCGGGATCGGCTACGCCCTGTACAACCCCCGCACCCGCGCCCGCCTCACCGACCTGATCGGCCAGGTGAGCCCCAGCGCCCGCGACGCCCTGAACGACATGCTCGGCCGCGCAGGTGAAGCCGCGCAGGACGTCAAGGATGGCCGCGACCCCCAGGCCGCCGTCAAGGACGCCGCGCAGGACATCGCGCACACCGCCTCCCGCCACGCCGACGCCGTGAAACGCGACGTGCGCGACGCCACCAGCGAAGCCGCCGACCGGGCGAGCGACACCGTGGACCGCCTCGCGGACCGCGCGCAGGACAAACTCAACGACCTGAAGCACTGACACGCGCAGGGCAGCAGAAGGGAAGGGCCACACCGTAGCAGTGTGGCCCTCCCTCGTTCGGTCCGGCAGGCACGTTCTGCGGCGCCTGCCGGAAGCCGGTTCAGTGCCCGCCGAGGGGTTTGCCGCGCGGTTCGGGTTTCAGGTCGGGCCGGGCGGAGTCCTGCAGCACCTCGTGCAGTTCCAGTCTGTTCGGTCCGCTGAACGCCTCCTTCGGCAGGGTGCCGCTGCGGGCGTGCCCCTGCACGAACGCGTCGGAGCGCGTCCACGCGTCGAAGTGCTCGCGGCTCTCCCAGACGGTCAGCACGATGTACGGATCGTCTGGCGTGGTGGGGCGCAGCACCTGATTGCTGACGAAGCCCGGCATGTCGTCCACCATGCGGGCGCGGTTCTGGAAGCGTTCCTCGAACTGCTCGGCGTAGTCCGGGTTGACGGCGATGCGGTTCATGACCGTGATCATGCGGTTCCTCCTGTGGCCGGTGGCCTCCTCCATGGTCGTGCAGGAACGTGAGAACGCGCCCCGTTCACGGCGCGTCTTCGATGACCGTGACGAGGGCCGTGCCGGACGCGAGGGTCAGCGTGACCGGGCCGCCCGCGCCCTCGTTGCTGACGGTGAGGCCGCTGCCGAGCGGGACGTGGGCGTCCGTCAGGGGCCAGCGCGCGCCGCGGATGCCGAGGCCCGTCAGGGGGCTGGCGGCGAGCACGCTGAAGGTCTGCCCGGCCCGCAGTTGAAGCGTGACGGCGGCGTGCGGGAGGAGCGGCTGGCCCCACTCGTCGCCGCTGTGCAGCAGGGTGGGCAGGCCCTCCTGCGCGAGCCGGACCGCGCCGAGCGTGAGGGCGAAGGTGTGGTCGAAGCGCCCGCCGAAGGCGCCCATGAGGGTCAGGCGGGTCGCGCCGGCCTCGCGGGCGAGCGTGACGGCCAGCTCGGCGTCGGTGCTGGCCTTGGCGCGCGGGTGAACGATGCGCGGCGTGCGGAGCGTCAGGTCGTCCGAACTGTCGAAGTCGCCCACCCAGGTCGTGATGGGCACGCCGAGCGTCGCCGCGTGCCGTGCCCCGCCGTCCGCGGCGATCACGAGGTCCGGACGTTCCAGGTGCGCGAGGGCCTGCGTGACGACGAGGCGGCCCCCGACGAGCACCCAGGCGTTCACGCGCGGTCCTCGGGGAGCAGCAGGCACGCGCCGCGCTGCACCTCGGCCTGAAGGACCGTTCCGGCGTCCGTGACCTGCAGGTGGGCGGCCTCGCGCGGGCTGAGCGTCAGGTGCAGCGGCCCGAGCGTGTACGCGAGCGTGACGTGCACCCCGGCGGCGTCCGGCGTGGCCTGCAGGACCGGCCACGCCTCTCCCGCGCCGAGCGTCACGGCGCGTTCCGGCACGAGGAGCGTCCCGCCCTCCTGCGGGTACAGGTTCCGCTCGCCGAGGAACGCGGCCGCCCACGCCCCGCTGGGCCGCGCGAACACGTCCGCCGCGCTTCCCACCTGCACGACGCTCCCGCCGCGCATGAGGGCCACGCGGTCCGCGAGGGCCAGCGCCTCCCGCTGGTCGTGCGTGACGAGCAGCACACCCGCACCCTCCTCGCGGAACAGGGTGCGGAGCTGCGCGCGCAGCGAGGCGCGCAGCTGCTCGTCGAGGTTGCTGAGCGGCTCGTCGAGCAGCAGCAGGGCGGGCCGGGGGGCCAGGGCGCGCGCGAGCGCCACCCGCTGCGCCTGCCCGCCCGACAGTTCGTGCGGCTTTCGCGCCGCGAGGTCCGCGAGGCCCACGCGGTCCAGGACGGCGGCGGCCCGTTCGCGCGCGGCCGTGCGGGGCGCGCCGCGCATCCGGGGGCCGTACGCGACGTTGTCGAGGACCGTCAGGTGCGGGAAGAGCGCGTAATCCTGAAACACCAGGCTCAGGCCCCGCGCTTCCGGCGGGCTGGCCGTCACGTCCTGCCCGTGCAGCAGCACGCGGCCCGCGTCCGGCCGGTCGAGACCCGCCACGACGCGCAGCAGCGTGCTCTTGCCGCAGCCGGACGGGCCGAGCAGCGCGAGCGTCTCGCCCGCCCGCACCTCCAGCGTCACGTCCCGCACGGCAGGCACCGGGCCGTAGGAGCGGCGCACGCCCTGCACGGCGAGCAGGGGAGCGGGGTGGGCCGGTTCTGGTGGGGTGTTCAGGTGACTTCTCCTTTGCCGCCGTCCAGCACGCTGAACACCGTCAGGGCGAGCAGCATCAGCAGCGTGGCGAGCGCGCACGCCTCACCGAGATTCTGCTCGCCGGGACGCCCGAGGCGCTCGTACATCCCGGTGCTCAGCGTCGCCCACTCGGGCCGCGTGAGGACGAGCGTGGCCGCGAACTCGCCCAGCACCGTCGCGAGCGACAGGGCCGCCCCGCCCCGCAGGGCCGGAAGCGTGAGCGGCAGCAGTACGCTGCGCCACACGCCCGCGCGCGCCGCACCGAGCGTGCGGGCCGCCTCCGGCACGTGCGGCGGCACGGCCCGCAGGGCAGGCAGCACGCTCCGCACGACGAGCGGCGTGGCGAGCAGGCTGTACGCCGCGATCAGCAGCGGCAGCTGCGCCCGCAGCGACGGGTACAGGATCAGGTACCCGACCGCGAGACTCACGGGCGACACCATCAGCGGCAGCAGGCTCAGCACGTCCAGCAGCCGGGAGCGCGTGACGTACGTGGCGACGGCATGCAGCAGGCCGAGCAGCACCGACGCGGCCAGCGTCAGCCCCGCAAAGCGCAGGGTGTTGCCGAGCAGCAACCCCACGCCCGGATCGCTGGCCTGCAGCAGGCCCGTCCAGAACGCCGTCGTCCACCCGGCGCGGCCCGTGACGCTGCGCACGGCGACCGCGACGAGCGGTGCGAAGCACAGCAGCAGCACCGTGACTGTCAGGCCGTACGTGGCGAGGGCCGCCCAGCCGGTCGGGCGCGGCAGGTCCCGCGCGACCGGGACGCCGCCGCCCGCCGCGCGCCCCAGGCGCAGGTACAGCAGCGTGGCGAGCAGCGTCACGGCCAGCTGCACCAGGATCAGCGCGCTCGCTTCGGGGAGGCGCAACTCGTACGCGGTGAGCGTGTAGATCTCCACCTCCAGCGTCGCGTACCGTTCGCCGCCCAGCAGCAGCGGCAGGCCGAAACTCAGGGCGCTGTACAGGAACACCAGCACCGCGCCCGCCGCGAGGCCCGGCCACGCGAGCGGCAGCGACACCTGCAGCGCCGCGCGCACGCCGCCCGCGCCGAGCGTGCGGGCCGCCGCGTTCAGGTTCGGTGGGACGCGCAGGAAGCCCGCGTACCCCAGCCGCACCATGAGCGGCAGGTTGAAGAACAGGTTCCCGAGCAGGATCAGGGCGGGCGTCTCGGACAGGTCCAGGCCCGTCAGGCCGCGCGGCCCGAACAGGCTCAGCAGGCCCAGCGCGGCCACCAGCGTCGGCGTGACGAACGGCAGCAGCAGCAGGCGCAGCAGCGCCGCCTTGCCGGGCAGGTGGTACCGGGCCAGCAGGTACGCGAGCGGCCCGCCCAGCGCCAGCGCCAGCAGCGCCGTGAGGGTCGCCTGCCAGAAGGTCCAAGCGAGCCGCGCCTGAAAGTACCCCTCGCCCAGAATGCCGAGCCGCGCGCCGCCCAGCGCCAGCACGCGCAGCAGCGGCAGCAGCAGGAACGCCAGCAGGAACGCGAGCGGCACGGCCGCGAGTGCCCACCCTCGCCACGCCCGCCCGCCCGCGTTCCGGCCCGTCACGTCCCGCTTACTTCCGCAGGACCTGCGTCACCCACAGGTCCGTCAGGGCCTGCGAGCGCGTCAGCAGCGAGGTCGGCGCGAGCTTCACGTCCGGCTTCTGCGAGAACTTCCAGACCGGGTCGAGCTTCACGCCGCCCACCGCCGGGTACACCCACATGCGCGTCGGGAAGTCCGCCTGCACCGCGCCGCTCAGCATGAAATCCACGAACTTGCGCGCCAGGACCGGCTGACGGCTGCCCTTCAGGACCGCCGCGCCCTCCAGCTGCACGAAGGTGCTGCCCGGCAGGAACAGGTTCGCGGTGGGGGAGGCCGTCAATTTCTCCTTGCTGTACGCGACCTCGGCGGCCGGGCTGCTCGCGTAACTGAGCACGATGGGGTACCTGCCGCCGTACAGCGAGAAGTCCTCGTTGTACGCCTGCGACCAGCCGCGCGTGACCTTCATGCCGTTCGCGCGGGCCGTCCGCCACCACGCGACGGCGCCGTCCTGCCCGAGTTCCTGCACGGTCGCGAGGTAGAAGGCCGCGCCGGTGCTGGACGTGGCGGGCGACTCGACCACCGTGAGGCGCGCGTACTGCGGTTCGCTCAGTTCCCTGAGGGTCGCGGGGAGCTTCAGGCCGGTCTTCTGGAAGGCGGCCCTGTCGTAGTTCAGGGCCACGTACCCGACGTCCACGGTGTTCAGCAGCGGCCCCTGCCGGTACGCGGCGGGCACCCCGGCGATCGCCGGACTGGTGTACGGCGCGAGGATTCCTGCCGCCTGCGCGCGCGGCAGCAGCGTGTTGTCGAGGCCGTACACGGCGTCCGCGAGCGGCGCGGCCTTCGTGAGGATCAGCTTGTTCAGCATCTCGCCCGCGTCACCGCCCTTGATGAACCGCACCTTGACGTGGTTCGCCGTCTCGAAGGCCGTCACGAGTTTGCGGTCCACGTCGAAGCTGTCGTGCGTGATGACGGTCAGCGTGCCCGCGCTCTGGGCGGTGCTCGTGCCGCTCAGGGTGGCGGCGAGGGTGAGGGTGATGCTCAGGATCTTCTTCATGGTACGCCCCTTCGCGTCCTTCAAGGGGTGGAATCGCCCGGCCAGCAGCCACGCGTGGTGGGGACTGGTCGGCGGCCACGCTCCCTCCGCCGGTATGACCCGGTTCAGGTTCCTGGGGTATGTTCTCAGTCCTGCCGTGCAGGACACCCCCGGTGACGCGAGGGGAGTGTAGCGCGTTCCGCGCCCGCGAATGTGGCCGCGCGAAAGATGAGGACCGCGCACCGGCCTTCCCGGCACGGCGGAGACGCCCGGCCGCCCTAGACTGGGGCATGGCGGACGCGCAGGCGTTTCATCTGGTGAGCTGGCTGATCCTCATGCGCGCGGACGGCCGCGTGCTGCTCGCCCGGCGCGCGCCGGGACAGCTGGGGGAGGGACGCTGGGGCCTGCCGGGCGGCCACGCGCACGACACCGAGACGCTCGCGCAGGCCGCGGTGCGCGAGGCGTGGGAGGAGGTGGGCGTGCAGGCGGACGCGCGCCACGCCGTGCCTCTGGGCGCCGTGCGCTACGTGGACGGCGACGTGCGCGGCCTGGACGTGTACTTCCGCGTGACCGCGTGGCGGCACGACCCGTACCCCAGGGCCGAGTGCAGCGAGGTGGCGTGGTTCATGCCGCACGACCTCCCGCCGGACGTGCTCCCGTGGCTGCCGGACACGCTGCCGCGCCTGCTGGACGCCCCGCCCGGCAGTGCATGGCTGAGCGAGACGCTGCACTGACCGGTCAGGCCGTGACGACGACACGACGGGCACGGCTGAGCGCAGCAGATGGCCCGGCGGCCCTGCCCCGTTCAGGACTGCGCGTCGAGGGCGTCGAAGGCCGCGTCGAGGCGTTCCGTGAGCTCGCGGACACTGCCGGTCGGCTGGATCGGCTCGCCGAACCGCACGATCCACGTGCGGCCCTTCAGGTTCAGCCACACGGGCGTGATGGGCGCCTTGCCTTTCAGGGCGAGGAGGGCCGTGCCGCCCTGCAGTTCCTGACCGCCGCGCGTGCCTTCCGGGAAGATGCCGAGCGTCCCCTCGGCCTGCAGGACGCGCAGCGCGTTCCGGATGGCGCCCAGGTCGTTCTTCTTGCGGTCCACGGGAAAGCTCCCGCCGCCGCTGATGATCCACCCGACCGGCCCCTTGAACAGTTCCTTCTTGGCCATGAACTGCACGCGGCGGCCTTCCGGCAGCGTCTGCGCGATGATGAAGGGGTCCATGTTGCTGGTGTGGTTGCCGCCCGCGATCACGAGGCGGCCCGTGGCCGGAATGAGTTCCCGGCCGAGTGCCACGACGCGCTGCCCGCGCAGCAGCAGCGGCAGGCGGGTCGTGTTGACGACCAGGTGGTACATGAACGGAATCAGCCGGGGGGCTGCGTTGGCGGGCTTGGCGTCAGTCATGCTGCCAGGATGATAGCGGTCCGGACAGGGCGGCGTCCGGCGGGTCCGGTCAGCGGCGTTCGAGCAGGGCGCCCTGCAGCAGTTTGCGTACGGCGAAACGCACGCGCCCGAGGTTGGCGACGTCGTCGAAGGCCGTCATGAGGGTCTGGTCGCCGTGCGGGGTGAGCAGCACCGGGCCGCCCTCCAGATCGATCAGCAGGTCCTGCAGGTCGCCGCCGAGCGCCGCGATGAGGCTCGCCGCGACGGCCCGGCCCGCCTGCGCGATGGTGGTGTCGGCGTCCCCGCCGCTCCCGGCGATGACCGCGCCGCTCGCGTCGAGCAGGGCCGCGTAGCGCACGCCGCGCACGTCCGTGAGGGTGTGCAGGTCGGGGGCCATCACGCGCCTTCCTGAGCGAGCGGTTCGGGCAGGCCCTGGCCGGGCGCGGCGAGGTTCACGGCGATCTTCGCGAGCGTCTGCTGCGCGACGCGCGTGTCCGACCCGCGCAGCAGGGCCGCGCCGACCGTGTACCCGGCGGTGGTGACGGCCACGACCTCCACGAGGTCGCTGGTGAAGGCGATGCGCGTCACCTGACCGACGCCGAGGCGACGGCCGACGCGTTCGCTGGTGCTGCGCAGCGAGGCGAGTTCTGCGGCGAGCGCGTCGCCGAGTTCGCCCTGCATCTCGACGGGCAGGCCGTCGTCACCGACGAGGGCGCAGGCGCGCACGCCGGGCAGGGTGCTGAGGGCGTTGAGTCTCACGAGGGCCTCCAGGTGGGCGCGCGGTTCACAGTTCCGCCTCCAGGCGCGTGGCGGCGTCACGGCCGTACAGCCGCGCCTGACCGAGGTTGCTGCGGCCCGACAGGGCCAGCAGCAGGAAGAAGTTCTGGCCGATGGGGTGCAGGAACACGCTGAGGCGCTCGGCGCGCACGTAGAACTCGCGCGCCTGCCCGCCCGACAGCGTCTGCGAGTAGGCCTGCGAGACGCTGCGGAGCATCCCGGCGTGTTCGGCGGCGAGGAGACTGAGGTCGACGTCGGTGGCGGAGTAGCTTTCCACCAGGAGTCCATCGAGGCCACTGATGGCGGCCGCCCAGGCCCCATCCACTTCGCCGACCAGTTGCTTGAGGGTAGAGAGCATTGGCGCTCATTATGCCCCGTTCCGGCAGGGGGTGAGGATGGAAACCTCACATGAGGCTTCCGTCTCACCCCCACGGCGGGGGGGAGGGGCGGGGGAGGCCAAGAGAAGGCCAGGTCGCTCCGTACCGTTGATGGCCCTCAACCTCCAATGGCCCCTGATGAAGGAGGCCGGGCCTGCCCCGGGTGGAGGACAGGCCCGGCCCGAAAGGAAGACCTTATTTGGCGGGGTCGCGGCGCAGCTGCTGACGGCCCGACAGGGCGCGGCCCAGCGTCACCTCGTCGGCGTACTCCAGCGCGCCGCCCACCGGCAGGCCGTACGCGATGCGGGACAGCGCGACGCCCATCGGTTCCAGCAGGCGCTGCAGGTACAGTGCGGTCGCTTCGCCCTCGACGGTCGTGCCGGTCGCGAGGATGATCTCGCGGGCCGTGTCCAGGCGAGGCAGCAGCGCTTTGATGTACAGGCGGTCCGGGCCGACGCCGTTCATGGGCGAGATCACGCCGTGCAGCACGTGGTACAGGCCCTGGTACTCGCCGCTGCGTTCGATGGCGATCACGTCACCGGGTTCCTCGACCACGCAGATGGTGCTCTGGTCGCGGCTGGGGTCGCTGCACACGTCGCAGCGTTCCGCGTCCGTGATGTTGAAGCAGATGGGGCAGGTGTGCAGGTCGCGTTTCGCTTCGAGCAGCGCGCTCGACAGGCGCTCGATGTCCTCGCGCGGCTGCTCGAAGAGGTGGAAGGCGAGCCGCTGCGCGCTTTTCGGGCCGATGCCGGGGAGGCGGGACAGTTCGCGGATCAGGGCGACGAGGCTGGGCGGGTACTTCACGCGCGCCTGCCTGACGCGGGGTGACGCTGGTTCAGAACATGCCTCCGGGCAGGCCGAGCGACTGCGTGGCCTGGCGCTGCAGGGCGTCGGCCTTGTTCTCGGCGTCCTTGAGGGCGACCATCAGCAGGTCTTCCAGCGATTCCGGGTCGCCCTCCACGATGGCCTCGGGTTTGATGCTGAGGCTCTGGAGTTTGCCGTGGCCGTTCATGACGACCGTGACGAGGCCGCTGGCGCTGCCCTCGACGGTCTGCGCGGCGAGCTGGTCCTGGATCTTCCCGGCAGCGGCCTGGGCCTGCTGCATCTGCTTCATCAGTTTCTTCATGTCCATGCTGCGTTCATTCTAGAGGGTGGCCGGGCGGGCGATGGGTTCCCGACTCACAGCGGACACCCGGCCCGGGCAGCGCCGGGATGTAGTTCAGATCACATTGCGCCGCGAAAATCACTTTAAAATCTAAATCAGTTTGAAAAGCGCGGCGAACGGGCGACCCGCTCCCGGACAGCCACGAGGAGACCCCATGAACTGGAACATCGACCCCGCCCACAGCACCGCCTCCTTCACCGTCCGCCACCTCGCCATCTCCAACGTCCGCGGCAACTTCAGCGGCGTCGAAGGTACCATCGTCACCGACGACGCCGGCAAGCCCGTCTCCGTCAGCGCCCGCATCCCGGTGGATACCGTCAATACCGGCCAGCCCGACCGTGACGGCCACCTCAAGAGCCCCGACTTCTTCCATGCCGAACAGCACACCCACATCACCTTCGAGGGCAGCAGCGTCAAGGACCTCGGCGGCAACGAGTACGACATCAGCGGCACGCTCACTATGCACGGCGAGAGCCGCCCCGTCACGCTCCGCACCGAAGTCACCGGCCCCGCCAAGGACCCCATGAGCGGCGCACAGAAGATCGGCGCGGAAGCCACCGTGCAGCTCAACCGCAAGGACTACGGCCTCACCTGGAACGTCGCGCTCGAAGCGGGCGGCGTCCTCGTCAGCGAGAACGTCAAGGTGCACCTCGAAATCCAGGCCGCCCAGGCCTGATACGGTGTTGAGCTGAACTTTTGGAGTTCAGCCGAGCGAAGCGAGCATCAAAAAGTACGGTTTGGAGGAGATGGAAGGGATGCCGGTGCTGTTTCCGGCCTCCCTGGAATCGGATCAAAACCGTATGACCGGCACCCCACACGAGGAAGGCAGGCCCGGCCCGGACGCTCAAGCGCCGGACCAGGCCTGCCTTGACCTCTGCCTTCTCCAGACCGGAGTTATTGGTGCTCATGGCCGGGCGGCTTCGCGTTCAGTTCAGTCTCGTTTCGGTCCGGTCAGAGCGGGCCGGGAATCCGCACTCGGCTCGCCTTGCGGTACAGCTGCGCCGGACGGCCCACGCCGCTGCGCCGCTCGCCGGACGTCGTCAGGACGCCCTGACTCAGGAGGCGTTTGCGGAAGTTGCGCTTGTCGAGGCGTTTGTTCAGGATCGCCTCGTACACGCCCTGCAGTTCCGGCAGCGTGAACGTGTCCGGTAGAAACTCCAGGGCCAGCAGCGCGTACTCCAGCCGGATCTGCAGGCGGTCGATGGCGTGCCGCAGGATCTCGTGGTGATCGAAGGCCAGCGGGGGAGGGGTGTGCGCCGGGAACCAGCCTGCCCCGAGGGCGTTCCCGCCGCCGCTCACGCGGACCGTGCCGTGCGGCAGGACCGCCATGTGCGCCACGCTCACCACGCGCCCGCGCGGGTCGCGGCCCACCGCGCCGAAGGTGTAGAACTGCTCCAGCAGCCTGGGTTCAAGTTCGACGGTCGTCTTGACGCGCAGTTCGCGCAGCGCCGCCTCGTTGAGTTCCTCGCCCTGCAGCACGAAGCCGCCCGGCAGCGCCCACGTCCGGGCGTGCGGGAGGCTGCCGCGCTCCACCAGCAGCACCTGAAGTTCGCCGTCGTGCATGGCGAAGGCGGCAATGTCGACTGCCAGCCCGGCCTGCGTGGCCTGCGGCGGCAGAATTAGCGTACTCATCACACCTAACTGTAGTGGGGGGTGGGCAGGGCGTCAACGGCACACGTTGCCGGCTCCTGCCGTTTCTCATCTGCCTTCACGGTTTCTTCAAGGTCGGGGTGCTACGCTCCCACCATGCAGGATGCCCGCCCCTCACCCAGCCCGCGCTCCCCTGTCGGCCCGCTGGCGCTCGCTCGGCGCGCCGCGCTGACGGCCGCCGCCCTGCTCGGCACGGCGTTCGCGTCGCCCGCCCGCGCCCTGACCGTCCCCATGAGCGGCTGGAACGCCACCGACGCCACCCGCACCACCTGGGCCGACGCGGCCGGCGCGTGCCTGTTGCACGAGGAAACCCTCACGCAACCCTACCCCGGCTTCAGCACGGCGGACGCCGCCCGTACCTTCGCGCTGCGCGTTCAGACGGCCCTGCAGGCACAGACGGAAGGCGGACAGAAACTCCAGTCGGTCGTGACGCAGCCCGTCGACCGCGCCGGGAAGTGGACGGTGCTCGCCGCGTACCTCTTCGTGCAGAACGACGTGTCGTACCGCGCCACGCAGCTGTACGTCACCGACAGCGGCAAGCTTCGCACCATCACGGGCAGCAGCGCCGACGGCGAGGCCAGCGAGTGCGTCAGCCAGATGCGCGAATTCCTGCGCTTCCTCGCCGACTGAACCGGCAACGCCGGGCGGGGTGACCGGGGCCGCCGCTACCGGTCACCCCGCGCTTCCACCCCGTCACAGCAGCTGCAGCGGGTGACGCCGCGCGCGCCCGAACCCGAACGCCAGCCCCAGCACCAGCAGCGCCCCAGCCACCAGCACGCCCGTCACGACGGTGCCCTGCTCGGGCCGGGCGAGGTACACGCCGTACAGCGCCCACACCAGCACCAGCCCGAACGCCACGTCCCGGCGGCGCGCCAGCATGAACGCGCCGATGCCGCCCGCCACGCACGCCAGCACCGCCGACCACACGGGTGCCGACACGCCCGCCAGGCCCTGCGTGACCCCGAGGCTCACGAGCCACGCCGTGACGTTGGCGACCGTCGCGACCGAAATCCACGCGAGGTACAGGCTGACGGGCACGCCCAGCGCGAAGCGTTCCGCGCCGCGCAGCCGCATTCGGTCCAGCCTCACGTACAGCCACACCAGCGACGCGAGCAGCGCCAGCATCACCAGCACGCTGAGCCCGAAGTGCAGGCTCTGGAACGCGCACAGCCACGTGCTGTTCAGGACGTTCGAGAGCAGGTACGGCCAGAACAGCGCGTCGTACCGCGCGCTCCGCTGGCCCGGCAGCGCCTGATACACCGCGAACACCACGAGGCCCAGGAAGATCACGCCCCACACCGCGAACGTCACTCCGGCGGGCGTGAAGGCGTTGGGGAGGTTGCCGCTGATCTCCTCGTTGCTGTGACCGAAGAGGGGCAGGGACGTGCTGAGGGCGTTCATGACGAGTGTGCTGACCGTCACGAGCAGCAGGACAATCTGACGGGAGAGGCCGTTCATGAGGTCAGCGTAGGGGCCGGGCGGGCCGGGCGGGCCACCTCCGCGCCCTCCGGTCTTGAGCGGCCCTTGAGGAACGCCTGCGCGTCCGGCCAGGCGCGCCGCGTCCCGACCCCCAGGGCGGCAGCGGCGAGCGGCGCGAGCCCCAGCGACTCGCCGCGCAGCACACCCGCCGCGAGCGTCCCGAGGGCCAGGAGGCGGCTCGCGCGCAGGCGCGGTCCGGACACGAGGAGCGGCATCTCGTCGCAGCGGCTGCTGGGCGTCTCGGGCGCACTCATCCAGCGGCCCGTCCCGAGCGCGGAGAGGGCGAGCAGGTCAGCCAGCACCGTCTGCCCCCGCCCTGATGGCGTCCCTTCGTGTACCTCTGCGGCACCCCCGGTCCGGCGGGCGGGCAGCAGTGCCGCACCGAACGCGGCGGGCGACGCCCACGGCACCTCGCAGCGCAGCGCGTCCGGCTCGCGCGCCGCGAGTGCGAGCGCCGCGCCCGGCACCAGGGCTGCGGCGCGCTGCCCCGTCAGCGCCGCGAGGCCAGCCTGCACCGCCAGCGCCGCCGCGTCCTGACGGCTGGGCGCGTGCCCCACCGTGCCCGTCAGGACCCGCAGGGCACTCATCGCAGCGAGGCCCGGCAGGACCGGCGCCGCCCGCCCCGGACCGTCCCGCCCCGGCCTGCCCAGCGCCGCCGAGAGCGCCACCGCGCCCGCCGCGACCAGCGCCACGGACGCGCTCTGCGGGGCGTCCGGGTCGAGTTCCCGCGCCGTCATCCACCCGAACAGGCTCTGCCCGCCTACCCCCGCACTGCGGCGAAGGTCCCGCGTGAGCGCCAGCGTCAACGCCCCGAACGCCACGCTGCCGAACAGCGCGGTCCGGTTGGACGGATACGTGAAATCCAGCGGGCGCGGCAGGGCAGAGGCAGGCCTGCCTGCGCGGGACGACCGGTCGAGCGGAATGGACAGCATGCGTCCAGGCTAGGCCTTCCCTCCTGAGGACACCTGAAAGAAGCCTTCATGTGTCTCCCTGCCGACTCACACGTGCCGGACGCCGAGTGCGTGCCCGCCAGGACGCCCCGCTGACCGGGATTCAAAGTGGACGCTCATCCGGAACCTTTAACATGCCCGCATGTTTGATCGCTCCAGTCGCTCGCCGCTCCGGCCTCTTCCGCTCCAGCGTCTCCGCCCTGGCCTTTCGCGCGCCCGCCTGGGGTTGACGCTCACCGCGCTGCTCGGCGCTTCACTGGCCGCCGCGCAGAGCACCCCGGCCACCCCCGCCGCGCAGCCCGCGCCTGCCCAGGCTGCCCCGGCCACGCCCGCACCCGTGCAGCCCGCCGCGCCGAAAGTGGCGCCCACCCCCGCCCCCAAGGGCGCCGTGACGCTCGACGTGACTTCCGCGCTGGCCGTCGAGGTGAGCGGCACCGTCAAGGGCCGCCTCATCTCCTGCCCCAAGAACCTCAAGGTCACCGGCAGCGCCGTGTGCCTCTACACCCAGAACACCCTGCCGTCCCTGCGCAGCGTCCTGCGCGGCAAGATGAACGGCCGCATCGTGTCCGACTGGAAGACGACCGCCAGCGAGAAGTCCTCCAGCATGATCGTCAGGACCGGCATGGACCGCGCGTACATCCTCCTCGCGCAGCTCAGCCCCACCGAGGCGCTCGTCGTCGTGGACGGCCTGCCGCGCACCACCACCGCCGTGCCCGCCACGCCAGCCATGCCCGCCGGCATCGTGAAGGGTCAGGCGTACGTGCTCGACACGGACCTCAGGGGCCTCGTGAACGTCGCGTCGATCGGGAACGGCGCGTACCGCCTCGCGTCCGTCGCGGGCGGCCCGGTCCTCACCGTCAACAGCGGCAAGAAGACCGCCACGCTCGGCGGCGGCAGCGTCGACCTGCCGCTCGCGCCGGTCAGCGACGGCCGGAACCTGCTGTTCCCCGTGGACGGCCTGCGCTCCCTCGCCTGCACCGTCACGCCCGCCCAGGTGGGCGTCACCGTGTCGTGCGGCAGCGCGAGCGCCAACGTGCGCCCCATCGTCTTCTGAACCCGGGGCAGTTCCGGCTCGCCCTGAACCTGACGTGACCTGACCCCTGCCCTTCACCGGACCTTGGGGAACGCGTCCCCGGTATGCCCCGACCCTCCCCGCGCCGAACGGCCCTGGGAGGGCATTTTCTGCCCTGCTCGTCCGGCGTGGTCCTTTAGGTGGCGTCCATGCGGGTTCAGGCACTCGTCAGTTCCGGACTCTACGGTGCCCGCATGAACCGACGCACCCTGCTGAGCGCCGCCCTGCTGATGGGCATGACCGCCACCGCCTCCGCCGCCCCCAAGATCACCGCGCAGAGCATCATCGTGAACCCCACGCCCGGCGACCTGAGCGTGCAGGTCTGGACGAACCGCGACACGACCGGCCAGGCCAACCCCCGCTACGCCATCGGCGACAAGCTGAGCGTGGCCGTCAAGGCCACCCAGGACGCCTACGTGTACCTCTTCAACGTCAACGCTGACGGCCAGATCGACCTGTTCTTCCCGAACGGCTACGAGGGCGACAACTTCGTGAAGGCCAACACCACCCGCCGCTTCCCCGGACAGAACGCCAAGTACAGCCTCACCGTCGGCGGCCCCGAAGGGCAGGACAAGCTGCTCGCCGTCGCGTCGCGCACCAAGCTCAACATCGACCAGATCGCCAACTTCGCGGGCAGTCAGGGCTTCGCACAGGTCGGCTTCAGCGGCCAGGACAAGCTCGCGCAGGCCCTCAGCATCGTCGTCAGCCCCCTCGACCAGGGCACCTGGGTGACCGACACCGCGTACTTCTACGTCGGCGGCGGCCAGAACGGCTACACTCCGTACCCCTTCGGTCAGAACGGCAACGGCGGCAGCACCGGCACCGTCCAGCCTGCCCCCGTCCAGCCCGCGCCCGTGCAGCCTGCGCCCGTCCAGCCCGCCCCGGTTCAGCCTGCGCCCGTGCAGCCCGCCCCCACCCAGCCCGTCACGCAGATCCAGCCGGGCGAACGCCAGGACAGTACCTTCGACGCCGCCATCCAGGCCGCGTACAGCCGTACCAAGGGCACCGAATCCCTCGGCGACGCCAGCACCTACGTGACCCGCTGGGGCACCGGCGTGTGGCAGAAGTTCAGCGGTGTGGCCGCCTACGGTGACGCCGTGGTCCTGCACGCCGACGGCAGCAGCCGCGCGTACGCCGTGCACGGCAGCATCCTGAAACGCTACCTGGCGCTCGCGCAGGCCGAGGGCGGCAACCGTCCCCCCAGCCGCCTCGGCTGGGCCGCCGGTGACGAGAAGATCATCACCCGCAACACCTTCGGCACCACCGGCCTGTACGGCTACTTCCAGAACGGCGCGCTGTACTTCAGCGAGAAGCACGGCACCTTCTGGCTCGTCGGGGACGTCCTCAAAAAGTACCAGGGGCTCGGCGGGTCCGGCAGCTTCCTCGGCTTCCCCGTCCGTGACCAGTTCATGACTGGTGGCGGCTGGGCCGCCGACTTCGAAGGCGGCAGCATCCGGTACGTGAACGGCAGGTACGTCGTCACCCGCAAGTAAGAGACTGGCGTGATCCGACCGGCCGCCCACAGATGAAACGCGCAGCTGCCCCCGATCTTCACCGGATCGGGGGCAGCCGCTGTCACGGGTCGGTGCGCTGCTCCGCACGCCGTCCGGGCCTGGATGGGCCACACGGGTTTGCTCCGATTCCAGGGATGCCGGAACCACCGCCGGCGTCCCTTTCATCTCCTCCAAACCGTAGTTTTGGCGCTCGCTTCGCCCGGCTGAACTTCTGGCGTTCAGCTCAACACTGTCTCAGCCGTTCAGGCCCACGCGGGCGAGTTCCGCACTGGCCGCCGCGTCGAAGGCCGCCTGTACCTCCGGGAACGCGGCCTGCACGGTCGCGCCTGCCGCCGGGAAGTGCCCGCCCCCGCCGAGCGTCACGGCGATGTTCTGCGCCGACACCCGCCCGCGCGACCGGAGCGACACCTTGACGTGCGTGCCGTAATCCTTGAAGAGGCACGCGAGTTCCGTGCCGCGCGCGCTGCGGATGGTGTTCACGTAGGATTCCACGTCGTCCCACTCGGCACTGGCACGGGCGAGCATGTCGCTGTCCACGCGGGCCGTCACGATCAGGCCGCCGTGGCTGAAGGTCATGCTGCCCAGCACCTCCTTGAGCAGCGCGAAGTACCGGGGCGGATTCTGCGACAGCCGGTCGTTGATCCATGCGAGCTGCGCGCCGCGCTCCACCAGCACGGCCGCCTGACGCAGCACGGCGGGCGTGGTGTTCGCGAACCGGAACGAGCCGGTGTCGGTGTTCAGGCCCGTCAGGAGGGGCGTGGCGATGTCGGGCGTCCATGCGGCGCCCGCCTGCGCGAGCAGCACGTCGGCAATGTCGGCCACCATGCCCGCCGTGGCCGCCTGCGTGGGGTCCACGAGGCTCACGTCGGCGCGGCGCACGTTCGTGCCGTGATGGTCGACGTTGATGACGCGGCCCGTGAAGCGGCCGAGGTCCGCGCCCTGCACGCGCCGCGCGTCGTTGTTGTCGACGTCCAGCACCACCAGCAGCGCGTCTTCGGGCCACGCGTGCAGTTCGTCCAGCACCTCGCCGTCCTGCGGCAGGAACTCCAGGTACTGAGGGAGGCGCATGTACGTCTGCGCGCGTTTTCCGGCGGCACGCAGCGCGCGCTGCAGGCCGAGGCAGCTGCCGAGCGCGTCGCCGTCCGGGTCGACGTGCGCGAGGATCACGATGTCGCCCGCGTGGGCCGCGAGTTCCTGCGCGACCCTGCGCACCAGGGCTTCGTACTGCGGTTCGGCGGCGTTGCTGGGGGTGGGCGTGGTCATGCGGTCCAGTATGCCAGTCCGCCCGGATGAAGCGCCGCGCACCCCGCCTGTTAGAATGAGGGTCCGTGTCCGAACCTCTCACTCCAGCGCCTCCGTCCGGCAGCGACCCCAGCGAGAAGGGGACCGCGCGCCCTCCCAGACTGAACCTCGCGGCCCTGACCGCCGAGGAACTGCAGGACCTGCTCGGCGAGTCTGCCGCGCAGCGCCTGATGCCCGAACTGAGCCAGGCGCGCCTGGAGGGGCGGCCCGTCCTGGCGGATCCCGTCCCGCGCGAGCAGGAGTACCAGCCGCAGGCGGAACGCAGCTGGGGCGGGACGGCCGAACAGTCCCGGCAGCTGGCGGCGCTGCGGCAGGAGCTGCTGACCCTGGGCGCCGTGGATCTCGGCGTGTACTACCTGCCGCTCATCTCGGAGGTGCGGCACCTGCGGGCCATGCTGCTCGCGCCGGACGTGGCGGTCGCCGTGCGCTGGAGCGAGACGCCGGAACACTCCCGCGCGAGCCTGCCGTTCGTGGTGGCGGCCACCCTGCTGCGCGACCGGGCGAGCGGGACGGCCGCCGTGCTGAGCAGCACGTCCGCGCTGCCGTTCGTGCCCACGCAGAGCGAGGAGATCGACGCGCGCCTGCACCAGGGGGCGGGCGTGGCGGCACTGCTGGACGCGCACCGCGTGCAGGTGTCCCGGCACGGGCGCGGCGTGCGGCTCGGGCAGGCGGAGGGGCACGAGCAGGCCGACTGGCTCAAGGTGTACGCGGCCGTCCGGACCCTGAACCACAGTGCCTGGACGCGCCGTGGCCTGCTCGTCCCGGACCTCGCCTGACCGTCCGCTCTAGTCGGCCTGCCCGCTGCCCGGCGCGCGGGATGGCATCATGCCAGCCATGAACGATCTCGCGTCCCAGCCGTCCACTGCCGCCCCCTCCCGCCACGTGGCGTTCGACTGGGGCGGCGTGTACACGGTCGGCACCTTCGACGGCCGCTCCACCGCCCGCCTCGCCGAGCGCCTCGGGCTGCCGGTGCAGGCCGTGCGGGACAGTTACTTCCGGCACGTGCGTCAGCTGGAGGTGGGCGCGTGGACGCTCCCGCAGTTCTGGGAGGTGCTCGCGCAGGAGAGCGGCGCTGCCGCCGCAGACCCCGCCTTCACGTACCCGGACTTCGAGACGCTGTACCTGGGCAGCATTCACCGGAACGAACCGATGTACGCCCTGCTCGCCCGCCTGCCGCAGGAGGTGCGCGTGGGCCTGCTCAGCAACAACTACCCCGTCGTGAGCGATCACCTGCGGCAGGACCCGGCCTTCTCGCGCCTGCACAACCCCGTGTTCAGCAACGAGATCGGCGTGAAGAAACCCGACCCGGCGTCCTTCCAGGCGCTGGAGGACGCGATGGGCGTCCCGGCCGCGCAGGTGGCCTTCGTGGACGACGTGCAGGAGAACATCGACGCGGCCGGACGCGCGGGCTTCCACGGCCTGCTGTACGACCACACCCGCCACGAGGACTTCGAACGCCGCCTCGCCGACTGGCTCGGCCAGCCCGTCTGAAGCGCGCGGCGAATCGCGCGAACAGGCGCCCGGTGACGCGGCGGCCGGACCGTCCCGCGCCGCGCCGGGCCGGACGCGGTACAGTGGACGCGTGAGCGATCCACAAGGCCGCGCCGCGATCCGCCTGTTGCAGGGGTATCTGTGGCACCCGGCGCACGCCGACCTCGACCTGGAGTCCTACCTGCCGCGCGAGCTGGACGAGGCGTACCTCCTCTGGGACGCGGTGCAGCCGCCCTTCGCGTTCTTCGAGAACGGCGAGCCGACCGCCAGTCAGACCTTCTACCAGTTCACGGTCCTGCAGGTGTACGACGCGCGCCCCACCAGCGACGACCTGAACGGCGACGCGCTCGCCGCGTCCACCGCGCTCGGACCGCTGCTGGAAGCCATGCCGCAAGGTGTCGGCTGGCAGCTGTGGGAGGACCTGCGGGAACTATGAACGGCTTCAGCGACACCCGCGCCATGTGGCTCGACCTGCACGTCCAGAACGACCCGCACCCCCGGCGGTTCGATTCGCTGGACACGCTCCGCACGTACCTGCGCCGGGTGGAGCGGCTCAGCCCGGAAGCGATCAGCGAACTGAGTCAGACGGGCGTCGTCGCGCCGCCCCTCGCGCGGCTCGTGTACCGCGTGGAGCGCCCGTACCAGTGACCCTGCCGGGCACCGTACAGCCCGCCGAGCCGTTCCCCCCGCCCGGCCCGCAGGTGGGCGTCGTCGTGTACCCGGGCGTGAACGAACTGGAGCTCGGCGTGATGCTGGGCCTGCTGCTGGGCGTCACGCTGCCCGGCACGGTCGGCACGCCCGACTCGGCCGCACTGACGCTCGCCCGGACGCGCGGGAGCCTGCTCAGCGCGGGCGGCCTCGTCCTCACGCCGCAGCTGGCGTTCGCGGCCGCGCCGTCCCTCGCGGCGGTGCTCGTGCCGGGCGGGACGGGCGCGCAGAAGGCGGGCCGCGACCCGGCCCTGCAGGCCCTGCTGACCGCCGCGCGGTCGGCCCGCATTCCGGTCGGCGCGTGCGGCAGCGGCCTGCTCGTGCTGGGCGAGGCGGGCCTGCTGGAGGGCCGCGAGGTCGGCTGCCCCGGCCCACTCACCGACACCGTCTGGGGGTACCGGCCCGCACACCTCGAACCGGACGCGCCCGTGAGCGACCGGCAGGCGGGCACCGGGCCCCTCTTCACCGGACCGGGCGGTCTGGACGCCCTGCACCTGACGCTGGCCGTCGCGGGCGAGGTGTGGCCCGCAGACCAGCTGCGGGACGCGGCCGCCCGCGTGGGCGCCAGGAGCGGCAGTTGAGCACCCCGGACGACAGCGGCCCGGCTGACAGCGGCCCGGCTGACAGCGGCCCGGCTGACAGCGGCCCGGCGGCCCCCTGGACGCCGGACGGCCCGACCGAGGAATGGCTGAACGTCCTCCCGCCCGCCGGTCAGGACGCCCTGCCGCACGGCACGCTCGACGCGCTGCTGCAAGCGCCCACCGTCCTGCAGGGCGGCGCGCTCGTCCGCGCGCACGTCGGCGAGGACGCCTCCGGCCGCCCGCGCACGCGCCTCAGCGTGCAGCACCCCGACCCGCGAACCGTCGCCGCGGCCCGCGACGCCCTGATCCGCGAGGGACGCCGCCAGCGGCTTCGCGTGTTCCTCGTCTGATCCGGGTTTGAGCTGAACTTCTGGAGTTCAGCCGAGTGGAACGCGAAGCCGCCGCCCGGCCGCGAGCACCAACACCGTCTGACGCGGCGTCCTACAGGCTGAGCTGCACCATCAGGCGCTCCATCACGGCGCCCGCGTCCAGGCCCCTCTTCATGGCCTGGTCAGCTTCCAGGATGCGGCCCAGGTGCGCCCGGATTCTGGCTTCGTTCAGGCGGCGCGCGACTTCCAGGGCCTTCTTGGCGGGGTAAGGTTTGACGTTCAGGCGTTGCGCGGCGAGCGTCTCCGTGACGCGTTCACCGGTCTGCAGCAGGGCCACGCTGCGCGCCACGAGGCTGTACTGCCACACGACGGCGCCCATCAGCTTGAAGGGGTCCTCGCCGCTCGCGAGGAGGCGGCGCAGCTGAAGGAGTGCCTCGGCGGGTCGTCCGGCGGTCGCGGCGCCCAGCATGGCGAAGGAGTCGCCCGGCGCTTCGAGACCCACCACGCGCGAGACGGCCGGGCGGTCGAGGCGTGTGTCGTCCAGCAGCTGAAGTTTGTTGAGTTCGGCGACGATTCCGGCGAGGTCCGCGCCGAACACCTCGGCGAGGTACGACGCGGCCTCCCGGTCGAGTTTCAGGCGCATACCCTGCGCGCGTTTCGTGACCCAGCCGGTCACGTCGCCCTGCTTGGTGGGGGCGGGGGAGGCGTGGTGCTCGCCCTGCGCCTCGTACAGCTTGAGGCGCGCGGCGGTGGGGGAGGGGTCCAGCATCACGGCGGTCGCGCCGGACTTCGCGAGCAGGTCCATGAATCCGGCGGGCACCTTGACGCCCGTCAGGTCGATCAGGACGGCCGCGTCCCCGAACAGGGACGGCGCGAGGAGCGGGGCGGCCGTCTCGGCGCGTACGTCGTCGCCGCCCAGGCGCGGCAGGTCGCGCAGGTGCAGGCCGCGCCGGGACAGCACGTCGCGCGCCTGCTCTTCGGCCAGGAAGGGGTGACCGCTGAACGCCAGGAACATGGGGGGCAGTGTAGCGGGTGCCGGGTGGGGAGAACAGGACGCGCTTCACGCCGCGCCCGGCGGCGCGCCCGTCCGGGTTCAGAGCGGGACGGCGTTCAGGGCGGCGGCGAGGTCCATGACGCTCGCGTAGCGGTCGGCGGGCGAGTGCTGCAGGCAGCGGTCCAGGATGGGGTGCAGCGCGGCCGGGCCGGGCAGCGGGTCGCGCGTGGCGGGCCGCCCGATCAGCCAGCAGAGCGGGTCCGCGTAGGGGGGGTGCCCGGCGATCGCGTCCCACAGGAGGACGCCGAGGGCGTACACGTCGCTGCGCGGGTCGCCGCGCACGCCCTGGAACTGTTCGGGCGCCATGAAGTGCGGGGTGCCCATGCGCGTTCCGGCGTGCGTGTCGCTGGTCGCGTGGCGGTCGTGCGCCATGCCGAGGTCGATGAGGCGCACGGCGTGGGCGGCCTGTTCGCGGTCCTGCAGCATGACGTTCTCTGGTTTCAGGTCGTGGTGCGTGACGCCCTGCGCGTGCAGGTACGTGACGACGTCCAGCAGGCCGAGCGTGACGCGCACGGCGGCGGCCGGGTCGAGGGGGCCTTCCTCGATCAGGTCGCGCAGGGTGCAGCCGTCCACGTACGGGAAGACGAGCTGCTGCGGGCTGTGCGCGAGCAGCGGCACGAGGAGCGGGTGCGCGAGTCGCCGGGCGATGAATCCCTCGTGCGCGAAGCGTTCCTGCTGTTCCGGGTCGCGGCTGCCGAGCTGCTTGATGAACACCGGCTGGTCCTGCCAGCGGGCGCGCAGGTGTTCCACGCCTCCTCGGTACCCCAGCGGCGTCGAGGCTTCGACGGTCAGCGTGTGTGGGGTGAGGGTCATGAACCACATCATAGCGTGAGAAATCTGACACTTTCCCACCTGACTTGTGAAGGTTCCGGCAGGGGCCCTGGGGGGTGGTCGGCGCCCCTCTGTTCCGCCGGGCAGCCGGGCGAGACGGGCGCGTGATGTGACATACTCTCCCAAATGTTCAACCCTTCCATTTCTGTACAGCCGCTCCCGGAAGGGCGTGCGGCGTGACGGTTCCCTCCTCCGCGACTTCCCGCAAGGGTCCGACCTCCGGACTGGCGATGCTGGGGTGGCTGCTGGGCGCGGCGGCGGCCTTTTACCTGCTGTTCCTCGTCATCACGCTCGTATTGCGGCGCATGCCTGCCCCGATCGGGGAGAACGCGGACCTGTTCGTGTCGGCCGCGCAGATGACGCTGTACCTGACGCTCGCCTCGGGCGTGATCGGGCTGGGGGTCGGGGTGCTGATGGGTCTGGCACGCACGAGTGCCTTCCCGCCGCTGCGCTGGCTGGGCGGCATCTACGTGTGGCTCATCCGCGGGACGCCGCTGCTGCTGCAGATCCTGTTCGCCTACAACGCGCTGCCGCTCATCTTTCAGGCGCTGCACATTCCCGTTCAGCTGAACGACTACTGGTCGGCGGTGCTGGCGCTGGCGCTGAACGTCGGTGCGTACAACGCCGAGGTGATCCGGGCTGGCATCCAGGCAGTGCCGCGCGGGCAGACGGAGGCGGCGCGCTCGCTGGGCCTGAGTGGCGGGCAGACGATGCAGAGCGTGGTGCTGCCGCAGGCGATGCGGATCGTGGTGCCGCCGCTCGTGAACAACCTCGTGGCACTGCTGAAGGACAGTTCGCTGGCGTCCGTGATCGGGATTCTGGAACTGGTGAATCAGGGTGGCCGCATCGCGAGTTCCAGCTTCCAGTTCGTGCCGGTGTACGTGACGCTGGGTGCGGTGTACCTGGCCCTGACGACGGTGCTGACGCTGTTCACGGACGTGCTGGAGAAGCGGGTGCGGGTGGCGGGCCGCTGAGTCCCCTTCATTCCCGACTCATCTTTCACATTTCCCTTTTTGTCGTCGCTGGGGGGGTCCGGCGGGCACTAAGGGAAATTTCACATTGTCATCAGGGTGTGAATTTTAAGATGAACCGGTGCGCCCCCCACACCGCTTCGCGCCCACCCTCACGGAGGCGCTTCAACCCCTGCTCGACGCACTCGGACTGAGCGGCGCCCTCGTCCTCCCCGATCACGACCCCCGCCTGCACCCCGCCCCGCACGGCCACGCCGCCCCGCTCGCCGGGCACGACCTGCCGGGCCTCGCGCTCCTCGCCACACGTGCCCTGCAGCCCAGCGACCGGCCCGCCCTGAACGCCGTCGCCTGGGCCGTCCGGCAGCACCGGGACCACCTCGCCACCACCACCGAACGCAACCGCCTGCGCGACGTGTACGACCACGCCTTCCAGTTCCAGGGCGTCGTCGCGCCGGACGGCACCTTCATCGACGCGAACGCCACCACCCTCGCCTTCGCTGCCACCACCCGCGCCGCCGTCCTCGGCCGCCCCTTCTGGGACGCGCCCTGGTGGGACACGCCCGCCAAACGGGACGCTGTCCGGCAGGCCGTGCAGCGCGCCGCGAACGGCGAATTCGTCCGCTTCGACATCGAGGTCACGAGCGCGCAGGGCAGGCACAGCACCGTCGACTTCAGCCTCACCCCCGTCCCCGGACCGGACGGACAGGTGGACCTCATCGTGCCCGAAGGCCGCGACATCACCGAGCACCACCGCGCCGCCCGCGAGGCCGACGTCGCCCGCGCCGCTCTCAGTGCCGTCCTCGAAAACGTGCAGGACGCCATCGTCGCCTGCGACGAACACGGCCGCCTCACCGTCTTCAACCGCAGCAGCCGCGACATCCACGGTGTGCGCGACGTGACCGTCCACCCGGGCGAGTGGGCGCAGCACTTCGACCTGTACGAAGCGGACGGCACCACGCTCCTCCCCACCGGCCGCGTCCCGCTCGTCCGCGCCTGGAACGGCGAGCACCTCCAGAACGTCGAGATGGTCATCGCGCCGCATGGACAGGCCCGCCGTGTCCTGCTCGCGTCCGGCGGTCCCCTCACCGCCCCGGACGGCACCCGGATGGGCGCCGTGATCGCCATGCACGACATCACCGAACGCCGCAACGTCGAGAACCGCCTGCGGCACGACGCCATGCACGACCGCCTCACCGGCCTGCCCAACCGCACATACCTGCGCCACCTGCTCGAACTGGCGATGAACCGCTACCGCCGCCGCCCCGACGCGCCCTACGCCGTCATCTACCTTGACCTCGACGGGTTCAAGCACATCAACGACGCCTACGGCCACCTGATGGGCGACCGCGTGCTGCTGGAAGTCGCTGCGCGACTGCGCACCGCCGTCCGCAAGAGCGACACCGTCGCCCGGCTCGGCGGGGACGAGTTCGCCGTCCTGCTCGACGCGCCCTGCGACGAGATGAACGTCATGAGCGTCGTGCGGCGCGTCCAGGCCGCCATGGCCCTCCCCATCAACCTGCAGGGCCACCAGACGCCCGTCACGGCCTCCATCGGCGCGACCGTCGCCACGCCCGCCTACCGCGAACTGGACGACCCGCTGCGCGACGCCGACACCGCCATGTACCGTGCCAAACGCTCCGGCCGCAACTGCTCCGCCCTTTTCGACCAGAGCATGCACGACGCCGTCATGCAGCGCGTCACGCTGGAACGCGAACTGCGGCGCGCCATCCCCGCCGGCGAACTCCGCCTGCACTACCAGCCGATCGTTCACCTTGGCACGGGCGCCTGCACGGGCTTCGAAGCGCTCGTGCGCTGGCAGCACCCCGAACGCGGCCTGCTGTACCCCGGTCACTTCATGGAGGTCGCCACCAGCACCGGGCTCGTCGCGCCGCTCGGCACCTGGGTCCTGCACGAGGCCGCCCGGCAGCTCGCCGCATGGCGCGCCGTTCCCGGCCTGGAACGCCTCACGGTGTCCGTGAACCTCGACGACCAGCAGGTGCAGCAGAGCACCCGCCCCGAGGACCAGGTGCTGCTCTTCGACCTGCCCGAGGGCCTGGAACTCGAAGTGACCGAATCGAGCCTCTTCGACACGGCCGAAGCGGTTCACGCGCTGCACACCCTGGCCTCACGCGGCGTCCCGCTGTCCCTCGACGACTTCGGCACGGGGTACGCGTCCCTCGCCGCCGTGCAGCGCCACCCCATCAGCACCCTCAAGATCGACCGGTCCTTCGTCGCTCCCCTCCCCGGCGGGAACCGCCAGCGGGCCATCGTGGCAGGCGTCATCACCATGGCCGGACACCTCGGCCTGCGCGTCGTCGCCGAGGGCCTCGAAACGCAGGAACAGGTCCAGGCCGTGCAGGACCTCGGCTGCACACACGGGCAGGGCTACCTGTACTCCCGCCCCGTCCCACCCGAACAGGCCCTCCAGTACGCGCTCACGCACCAGTCCCCGACGCCCTGCTCCTGAAGCCCGGGACGCGCGCCCTCTCCCTGAAGCCCGGGACGCGCGCCCGGCCCCTGAGCGTCAGGGACGCGCGACCTGCGCCTGCAGGCGCAGCACCACCCGCACCAGCCGCACCACGTTCGGCAGGTCCATGCCCACCGCCGTGACCCGCACCACGCTCGGCCCGCCCCCCTCCGGCGTCAACAGCTCGAACGCCGGTCTCGGGCGCATCAGGCGCGGATCGCTGGGCGGCGTGAACAGCGGTGAGGACGCCAGCCGCGCCAGCAGCGCCTCCCGCTCGGCGGCGGGCACAGCCCGGTCGAGCGTCACCTCCCTCGTCTCGAGTCGGGGCGGCAGGGGCAGAGCGTGATCGGCAGTCATCCGGGCAGCGTAGCGGCCGGACCTGACTTCGGATGAGCGCCACACGAGAGCCCTCATGAGAGCAGGCGCCCGGCAGGCCCGGCGGAAGGCAGGCGCCCCTCCTGTTCACCCCCGGCCGGGTATGCAGGGCTCGCCTGTCTGACGGACCGGAGTCCGTATTACAGGTCCATGAAGTACTGCCAGCCGCGGGCGTCCCGCAGGCCGAGCAGCGGCGCGGCCTGCCGGGCGGGCACCAGCGGCAGCCGACCCTGCAGCGCGGCACCTTCCAGCCGTGTCAGGGCCTCCGCGAGGTGCGCCGCCGTCCGTTCGGGCGTCTCGGCGTCCTGCACGCGCACCTGCAGCTTGTGGACGTTCTGGGCGTCGGGGCCTGGGCGCGTGACCCAGACGACGGTGGTGCGGGCCGATTCGAGGCGTTCGAGCCCCGTCTGATGTCCGTGCGGCAGGCGGTCCTGAAGGGCCTGAACGTCACGTGCGAGCGTGGATTGAGCGGTCACCCGTTCAGCGTAGAGCGTTTCTCGCGGGGACGTCCGAACCGCACCACGTTTCCCCACCGCACCAGAAGGGCGGAGTGGAAGAGGGGCCGCACGGCGGCAGAACGGCGGCACAGGGACTGCGTATCGGCAAAGGAACAGGGCCCGCTCCTGAGAACGGGCCCTGCACGTGTGGTGGAGACACGGGGATTCGAACCCCGGACATCCTGCTTGCAAAGCAGGCGCTCTCCCGCTGAGCTATGTCCCCGGAGCGCTGAGCGCGGCACTCAGGGTAGCAGACCCGCGCGGTGCTTGTACAGGGCCGCGCGGGGTGCGTTCAGGGTGCGGCGGGTGCGGGCTGCGCGGCGGTGGTGCCGGACCCCCAGTGGGCGCTGAGTGTTCCGAGTTCGGCGCGGACCCAGCTGACGGCGCGGCTGCCGGGCAGGGTGACGCTGCTGTGCGTCTCGCCGTTCACGCGGAAGGTGCGGATGCCGCCGCTGCTGCCGTCCGTGCGGATGTTGCCGAGCGCGTCGAAGGGGAGGTTCGCGATCATTTTGCCGCCCTGGCCGCTCAGGAGGCGCTGGCTCTGCACTTCGAGGTTCACGGCGACGTTGGGGTACACGACGTCCTTGAGGTCGTACCGGATGTGCCCGACCCGCACGGATCCGCAGCTGTCCGACAGGTCGAAGCCGTAGGGGTTGCGGGGCAGGCTCTGCAGGTACGTCTGCACGGGGCGGCGGTGGTCCGTCTCCCACAGGTCGCACACGCCGTCGAGGTCGATCATGACGCTGATCGGCACTTCCGGGTGCGCCCGGGCGAGCGCGTGCGTCCACACCACGCCGTGCGAGTGCGCGAGCAGCACGATGCGGGTGGGGTTGCTGCGCCCCGCGATCCACGCGTCGTACGCGTCTTTCAGGCGCGCGTCAAGCTGCACGAAGCCGTCCTGCTCGTTCGGGACGGTTTTGCCTGCACCGACCTGCGCCTGCACGATGGTGACGGCCCGGTGGTGCGTGATGTGGTCCGCGGCGCCGTACCCCTGCACGCTGAGGCCCTGTGCCTGCAGGGTCGCCATGACGGCCGCCAGCGTGCCGCGCGGCGTGAGGTAATCGATGTTGTCGCCCGGCGAGCGGCAGGGGAGGGGGCAGCGGCCCGACACGGCCAGCACGAGCACGTCGGGGCTCCCGGCGGGGCGCGGCGTGAGGTCCTGCGCGTCGAGGGGGTCGGTGCCCGGCTGGGCGGCGTGCAGGGCGGTGGGGGCGCAGCCCGCGAGGAGCGGGACGGCCAGGGTGAAGAGGAGGGCGCAGGAACGCAGGACCGCTCGGAACATGAAGCCACTATAAAGACCGCGTGTCCGTCAAACGTCACGGACACCGCACTGGCGCGCCTTCATGAAGCGGGCGGTTACAGCAGGCCCTGCCGGAGGGCCTTCACGGCCGCCTGCGTGCGGTCCGAGGCGCTCAGCTTCTCCAGGATGTCCTGCACGTGGAATTTCACGGTGCTGATGCTGATGCTCAGGGTCCGCGCGATCTCCTTGTTGCCCTGCCCGTCCGCGATGAGGCGCAGCACCTCCGTTTCGCGCCCCGTGAGCGGCGACGACGCGGGCTCCGGTGTGCGGATCACGCCGAGCACGTGGTGCGCGATCTGCGGGTCAAGGTACGCGCTGCCCACGGCGGCCGCGCGGATCGCGGCGAGCAGCAGGTCCGGGTCGGCGCTCTTGAGGCAGTACGCGTTCGCGCCGCTGCTCATGGCGGCCAGCACTTCCGCCTGCAGGTTGTGCGCCGTGAGCATCACGATGCGCGGCGGGGTGCCGGGGGCGCGCTTGATGCGGGCCGCCGTCTCGATCCCGTCGATGCCGGGCAGTCCGATGTCGAGCACCACCACGTCCGCCTGCACGCGCTCCAGCAGCTCCAGGCCCTCCTCGCCGCTGCGCGCCTCGCCCACCACCGTCAGGTCCGGCTCGAAGTTGATGGCGACGCGCAGCCCGTCGCGCGTGAAGGCATGATCCTCGATCAGCGCGACCCGGATGGGCGCGGGACGTTCGGGCGCGGCGGTCACGCGCTCTCCAGCAGCGGCAGCGTCAGGCTGAACACGGTGCGGGCACTCTGCGTGCGGCTGTAGCGGACCTCGCCGCCGTGCGCGGCCATCACCTGCTGCGTCAGGTACAGGCCCAGGCCCGTCCCGCCCAGCCCGGAGCGGCCCAGCCCCGAGCGGCCCGGCCCGGACCCGTGCAGATCGGCGGGCGGCGCCGCCCCGGCCAGATCCGGGACGGGACCGCGCCCCCGGAACCGCTGGTACAGCTGCCGTTCCGTACCGGCGCTCAGGCCCGGCCCTTCGTCCGACACCTGCAGTTCGGCCGTGCCGTCCAGTGCGGCCAGCGCGAGCCGCACCGTGCCGCCCGGCGGGCTGAACTTCAGGGCGTTCTCCAGCACGTTCTGAATGGCGCGCCGCAGCTCCCCGCGTTGCCCCAGCACCCGCAGCGACCCGGACAGCTGCGGTTCGAGCGTCACGCCCCGCTCCCGCGCGAGCGGCTCCATCTGCGCGACCGTCCCGAGCGTCAGTTCGCGCAGGTCGATGACGGTCGGGTCGGGACTCGGCTCGCCCGCCTCATACTTCGCGACGAGCAGCAGCTTCTCCGCCAGTTCCAGCAGCGCGGCGTTGGCGTCCAGGCCGTTGTGCAGCGTATCGAGGTACTCCTGCGGCAGCGGGCCGTACGCGCCCTTGATGGCGTTCTTCATGCTCATGGCGTTCGCCATGAGGGGCGTACGCAGGTCGTGACTGAAGGCGTACACCAGTTCCCGGATGACGCTGTTGTGCCGCTCCAGCCGCGACTGGTTCTCCTGCAGTTCCTCCAGCAGCCGCGTGCGCTCCAGCAGGGGCCGCAGGACCGACACGGCCTGCTCCACCTCCTCGACATTCACGGCCGGGGCCTGCATCAGCATCAGGATGTCGTCGTCGCCGGGTCGCGGGAGGCGCGCCAGGAGCGTGTCGCCGCCCTGCACCGCCCACACCAGTCCGCTCCCGGCGGGCCGCGCCAGGAACGGTGTCGGCAGGCGCTGCCCGGGCCGCGCCAGTCTTCCCGGCACGCTTCCGTCACGTTCGGCGGCGCTGTACGGGGCGCGCAGCACGGCCTTGCTGACGGCGCCCAGCACCACGCTGTCCGCGCCCGCGTATGCGAGCAGCGCGGCGGCCGCCCGCTCCAGGAACGCCGCCTGGTCGTAGGGGCCGCTCACGGCCTGCGTCAGTTCCCGCAGGGCGCGCTCGTGGCCCGCGCGGAACTCCTCGGCGGCCAGCAGGGCCGCGCGGGTGCTCGCCTCCCGGAACCGTACAGTCAGGAACCCGACCAGCAGCGCCGACAGGACGGACAGCACCCGGTTCGCGAGATCGAAACTGCTCCACCCGCCCTCCAGGCCGTTCACGACGCCCGCCAGCACGTTGCCCGCCACGGCCAGCAGGATGAACAGGCGCGTCGTGGCGGGCGACCCGGTCAGGCCGGACAGCGCGATGGGCGCGGCGAACAGGATGCCGAACACCAGCCGGTTCGGGGTGAGGGCGTCCAGCAGGAACACGGCCAGCAGCAGCGCGAGACTCAGCCCGCCCACCTGCGACTCGGGCGGACGCCACGAGGGCCTGGACGGAGCGGGAACGGAACGCGGAACGAACACAGCCTCCGTTGTACACCCGGAGCGTCCCCCGCGTGCGCGCGCCCTGGTCAGTCGGCCAGGGCCGGATGGTCAGAGGGCCAGCCCTGCGCGCCACCTGACGGGTGGGGAAGTGCGCGCCGTGCGCCCAGGATGAACCGGTATGAATACCTTCCTCCTCCTGCTGGTCGTGGCCGTGAGCCTGTACCTGCTGTACGCCCTCCTGCGGCCCGAGAAGTTCTGATGGCCGTCATCTCCGGTCTGGCCATCCTGCTCGGGCTGTTCCTGCTGTGCGCCCTGTTCGTGCGGGGCCTGGAGCGCCTGTGAACACCTTCCTGACCTTCCTCGTGGTGTTCGTGCTCGCGTGGCCGCTCGGGCTGTACACGGCGCGCTTCATGCGCGGCGAACGCACCCTCCTGGATTTCCTCGCGCCGGTCGAGCGGGCCTTCTACCGCCTGATGGGCGTCCGTTTCGTGCCGGGCGGTGAGGCGCAGGGCATGGACTGGCGCGGGTACGCGCGCGCCCTGCTGTTCTCGAACCTGCTCGTGGGCCTCGTCGCGTTCCTGATCTACGTCTTCCAGGGCGCGCTGCCGCTCAACCCCGACCACGTCGGCAACCTCCCGTGGTACGTGGCGCTCAACACCGCCGCGAGCTTCATCACGAACACCAACTGGCAGAACTACTCCGGGCAGTCGCAGCTGTCGTACCTGTCGCAGATGGTCGGCATCACGGCCCTGCAGATCATGACGCCCGCCGCGGGCATGGCCGCCATGTTCGCGCTGCTGCGCGGCCTGATGGGCGGCCACCACGGCCAGCCCGGCAACCTCGGGAACTACTTCGTGGACATCACGCGCCTCACCACGCGCCTCCTGATCCCGGTGAGCGTCGTGCTGGCCCTCCTGCTGACGTGGCAGGGCGTGCCCAGCACCTTCTCCGGCGCGAAGACCGCCACCCTGCTGCAGCCGCAGACGGTGACGGTGTCCGGCAAGGCGCAGAGGGTCACCACGCAGACCATTCCGGTCGGGCCGGTTGCCGCGATGGTCGCCATCAAGCAGCTCGGCACGAACGGCGGCGGCTGGTACGGCCCGAACAGTGCCGTGCCGCTCGAGAACCCCACGCCGCTCAGCAACCTGCTGGAGTGCGCGTCCCTGATCCTGCTGCCCGTGACACTGGTGTTCGCGCTCGGCAGCTTCCTGCGCCGCCCACGCTTCGGCGTGATGATCCTGAGCGTCATGACGGTCCTGTGCGCCGCCCTGACCTTCGCCGTGATCCTCGCGGAACGCGCCCCGAACCCCGCCCTGAAGGGCCTCGCCCTGACCGGCCCGAACCTGGAGGGCAAGGAGGTCCGCTTCGGCGCGGACGCGACCGCCCTGTGGGCCAGCCTCACCACCAGCACCTCCAACGGCAGCGTGAACGGCATGCACGACTCCTTCACCGCGCTGGGCGGCGTGATCCCGCAGGTCAACATGTTCCTGAACGACATCTACGGCGGGCTGGGCGTGGGCTTCATCAACATGTTCCTGTTCGTGGTCCTGACCGTCTTCATCGCGGGCCTGATGGTGGGCCGCACGCCGGAACTGTTCGGCCGCAAGATCGAGGTGCGCGAGATGAAGATCGCGTCGCTCGTGATCCTGCTGCAGCCGCTGCTGGTGCTGGGCCTCACCGCCGTCAGCCTGAGCGTCCCGAGCCTCACCGCTAACCTCAACCCCGGCTTCCACGGCCTCTCCGAGGTGCTGTACGCCTTCAACAGCATGTACGCCAACAACGGCTCCGCCTTCGCGGGCCTCGGGACCGGCAACAGCGTCTGGTACAACGTGTCCGGCGCCTGCGAACTGATCGTCGCGCGCTTCCTGCCGATCATCGGGCCGCTCGCCATCGCGGGCCTGCTGAGCGTGAAACGCACCTCGCCCGAAACGAGCGGCACCCTGCGCGTCGACACGCCCATCTTCGCGGGCACCCTGCTGACCGTGATGCTGCTCCTGCAACTCCTGAACTTCGCGCCGGCCCTGGTGCTGGGCGGCGTCAGCGAACACCTCACCGGGACCGCCGTGCCCGCCATCACCTCCGGAGCCACGAAATGACCGTTCAGCCGCAGGAAGCCCAGCAGGTCCCCGTCACGCCCGGCAGCAGGAACCGCCCGAAGAACATCTTCGCGCCGGAATTCGTGCGCCCCGCCCTGCTCGCGTCCTTCACCAAACTCGACCCGCGCAGCGTGGCCCGCAACCCCGTGATGTTCGTGGTGGAACTCGGCGCGTTCCTCACCCTGTACATTGCCGCCGCGAACGCCGCCACCGGCCGCAGTTCCGGGTACGAACTCGGGATCGGGGCGCTGCTGCTGCTCACGAACCTCTTCGCGAACTTCGCCGAGGGGCTCGCCGAGGCGCGCGGCAAGGCACAGGCCGCGTCCCTGCGCGCCGCCCGCGAAGGCACCCTCGCCCGCCTGCTGGACGGCTCCTCGGTCAGCAGCAGCGCCCTGAAACGCGGGGACCGCGTGGTGGTGGAGGCCGGAGACTTCATTCCCGGCGACGGCGAGATCGTGGAAGGCATCGCCACCGTCGACGAGAGCGCCATCACCGGCGAGAGCGCGCCCGTCATCCGCGAGGCCGGCACCGACCACAGCGGCGTGACGGGCGGCACCAAGGTCCTCTCGGACCGCATCGTGGTCGAGATCACGTCCCAGCCGGGCGAGAGCTTCCTCGACCGCATGATCGCCCTGGTCGAGGGCGCCAGCCGTCAGAAGACCCCCAACGAGATCGCGCTGTCCATCCTGCTGAGCGCCCTGACGCTGGTGTTCGTGTTCGTCGTCGCCACGCTCCCCGCCCTGAGCGGCTTCGTGGGCGCGAAGGTCTCCATCACCACGCTCGTGGCGCTGCTGGTGTGCCTCATCCCCACCACCATCGGCGGCCTGCTGCCCGCCATCGGCATCGCGGGCATGGACCGCGCCCTGCAGGCCAACGTGATCGCCAAGAGCGGCAAGGCCGTCGAGGTGGCGGGCGACGTGGACATCCTGCTGCTCGACAAGACCGGCACCATCACCATCGGCGACCGGCAGGCGACACGCTTCCTGCCGCTGCCCGGCGTGCCGGAGGTGGACCTGGCCCGCGCCGCCATGCTCTCCAGTCTGGCCGACCCCACCCCCGAAGGGCGCAGCATCGTGACGCTCGCCCGCGCACAGGGCGTGAACGTCACCGCGCCGCAGGACGCGGAATTCGTGGAGTTCAGCGCGCAGACCCGCATGAGCGGCCTCGACTTCCAGTCGGAGGGGCGCACCGTCAGCATCCGCAAGGGCGCCGCGAGCCGCATCGCCGCACTCAGCAGCGAACGCGGCGGCACCGTGCCCGCCGAACTGCAGGCCCGCGTGGACGAGGTCGCCCGCTCCGGCGCCACGCCCCTGTCCGTCATTCAGGACGACCGCGTGCTGGGCGTCGTGGCCCTGTCGGACATCATCAAGCCCGGCATCCGCGAGCGTTTCGAGCAGCTGCGCCGCATGGGCCTGCGCACCGTCATGATCACCGGCGACAACCCTCTCACGGCCGCCGCCATCGCCGCCGAGGCGGGCGTGGACGGCTTCCTCGCCGAAGCGACCCCCGAAGACAAGCTCCGCATGATCCGCGACGAGCAGGCCGCCGGGAAACTCGTCGCCATGATGGGCGACGGCACCAACGACGCGCCCGCCCTCGCGCAGGCCGACGTGGGCCTCGCCATGAACAGCGGCACGCAGGCCGCCAAGGAAGCGGGCAACATGGTGGACCTCGACAGCGACCCCACCAAGCTGCTGGAAGTCGTCGAGATCGGCAAGCAGCTCCTCATCACGCGCGGCGCGCTCACCACCTTCAGCATCGCCAACGACGTCGCCAAGTACTTCGCGATCCTGCCCGCCCTGTTCGTCGCGGCGTTCCCGGCGCTCGGCGTGCTGAACGTCATGCACCTCACCAGCAGCCGCAGCGCCATCCTGTCGGCCGTGATCTTCAACGCGCTCATCATCCCGGCCCTCATTCCGCTCGCGCTGCGCGGCGTGAAGTACACTCCCGGCAGCGCCGACCGCCTGCTGGCCCGCAACCTGCTCGTGTACGGTCTCGGCGGCGTGCTGCTGCCCTTCGCGGGCATCAAGCTCATCGACCTGCTGCTCGGTGTCCTGCACCTCGCCTGACCTGCATTTCGCCTGGCCCGCACCTTGCCCTCACCCGTACGCCACGCGCACCCCGGAGCACCCCATGACCCTCCAAGACCCCACCCAGACCCCACTCGCCCCCACGCCCGCCCCGGACCTCGACTCGTTCGGCGGCACGCCCGCCACCTGGATCGTCTTCACCGTCCTCACCTTCGCGCTCGGCGGCCTGCTCTACCCGGTCGTCACCACCCTCCTGAGCGGCATGCTCTTTCCGGCCCAGGCGAACGGCAGCCTCATCACGCGCGGTGGCACGGTGATCGGCAGCGAACTGATCGGGCAGCCGTTCAGCGGCGACCGGTACTTCATCGGGCGCATCAGCGCCGCCGGGACCGGCTACGACCCGACCGCCGCGAGCGGCAGCAACCTCGCGGGCAGCAACCCCGCCCTGCGTGAACGCGTGCAGGCCGACAGCGCCAGCATCGCCCGGCGCGAGGGCGTCACGCCCGACCAGATTCCCGCCGACCTCGTCACCGCGTCCGGCAGCGGCCTCGACCCGCACATCTCGCCGGAAGGCGCGGCCCTGCAGGTGCGCCGCGTGGCCCGCGCGCGCGGCCTGAGCGAAACGCAGGTCCAGACCGCCGTCCGTGACGCGACCGAGGGCGGCGTGATCGGCGAGCCGCGCGTCAACGTCCTGCGCCTCAACCTCGCCCTCGACGCCCTAAAGCCCGGCACCGGCAGCTGAACCCCGTGCCGGACGACCCCGCTCCTCCCGGCACCACGTCCCCCACCGGCCCGCCCGTCCCGGAACGCCTCCGCCTGCCCCGCCACGACCCCCCCGCACGCCAGCGCGGACACCACAAGGTCTACGTGGGCATGGCGGCCGGGGTCGGCAAGACCACCCGGGCACTGAACGACCTGCGCGACCACCTGCAGGCCGGGGAGGACGCTCTCATCGGGCTGCTCGAAACGCACGGCCGCGCCGGGACCATCCAGGCCGCCGAGGGCCTCCCCGTCTGGCCCCGCCAGCAGGTCACGCGCGGCACCGTCACCCTCGGCGAACTCGACGTACAGGGCCTCCTCACGCGCCGCCCCGCCCTCGTCCTCATCGACGAACTCGCGCACACCAACGTGCCCGGCAGCGACTCCGCCCTCGCCGGACGCGAGAAACGCTGGCAGGACGTTCAGGTGCTCCTGGACGCGGGCATCCACGTGCTGTCCACCGTCAACGTCCAGCACCTCGAGAGCCTGCACGACACCGTCACGCGCCTCACCGGCGTCCGCGTGCGCGAGCGCCTCCCCGACAGCGTCCTGCAGGACGCCGACGAACTCGTCCTGGTGGACGTGACGCCCACCGACCTCCGCGCCCGCCTCCTGACCGGCAAGATCTACAGCCCCGACAAGATCGACCAGTCCCTCAGTCACTTCTTCACCACCGAGAACCTCACCGCGCTGCGCGAACTCGCCATGCGCCAGATGGCGAACGTCGTCGAGGAGGAAGCGCCCACCGGCCTGCCCGGCGTCAAGGAGCGCGTCATGGTCGCCGTCGCCGCCGAGGACACCTCTGCCCGCCTCATCCGGCGCGGCGCACGCATCGCCGAACGCATGGGCGGCGACCTGCTCGTCGTCAGCGTCCGCCCCGCGCACCTCACCGGTCCCGCCGCCCGCTACCTCGACACGTACCGCACCCTCACCCACGCCCTCGGCGGGACCTTCACCATGCTCGGCGGCACGTCCAGCGTCGCGCGTGCCCTCGTCACGTACGCCCGGCAGGAGCACGTCACGCAGATCGTGGTCGGCGAATCCAGCCGCAGCCGCCTGGAGACCTTCCTGCGCGGCGACATCATCGCCTTCCTGCTGCGCGAGACCCGCAACGTGGACGTGTACGTCATCAGCCGCGACTGACGGCCACCATCCGCACTCCGCTCCCGGCGCGGCCGGTCCGCAAGCGTTCCCCCGCCACCCTTCATCCCGGCCCGGCTTGCTACACTGGCCGGATGCAGCTTCTCCTCGACCTCCACCCGGACGCCTACCCCCTGAGCGGTTACCGCCGCAGGCAGTTGCTGGAGTGGGTGTTCGTGCATGGCGCGGGCGACTACGCCGCCATGAGCAACCTGCCGGCCGGGCTGCGGGAGGAACTCGCGCAGGAGTACACCCTCGACCCCTTCCGGAAGACCGAGACGTTCCGCAGTTCGGACGGCAGCGTCAAGTACCTGTTCACCCTGCCGGACCACCGGCAGATGGAAGCGGTGTACATGCCGTACCTGGACCGCAAGACGATCTGCGTGTCCACCATGGTCGGGTGCCCCGCCAAGTGCGCGTTCTGCGCGACGGGCGCGCTGGGCTTCGGGCGCAACCTGACGGCGGGCGAGGTGGTCGGGCAGATCCTGGCGGTCGCGCGCGGCGAGGGGCTGTCCCCGCGCGACCTGCGCAACCTGGTGTTCATGGGGATGGGGGAGCCCCTCCTGAACTACGACGCGACCATTCAGGCGGCGCGCATCCTGCTGCACCCGCTGGCGCTCGGCATGAGCAAGCGCCGCGTGACGCTCAGCACGGTGGGACTGGCCAAAGGCATCCGCCGACTGGCGCTCGAAGAGGACCTGGGCATCAAGCTGGCGATCAGCCTGCACGCGCCGGACGAGGAGACGCGCCAGCGGATCATTCCGACCGGCAACGCCAACTCCATCGACGAGATCATGGCGTCCGCCCGCGAGTACCAGGAGGTGACGGGCCGGCGCGTGACCTTCGAGTACGCGATGCTGCGCGGCGTGAACGACAGCGTCTGGCAGGCGGAACTGCTGGCGGACCTGCTGCGCGGCCTGGTGTCGCACGTGAACCTGATCCCCATGAACCCCTGGGACGGGAGCGGCTTCGAGGAGAGCACCGAGGCGGAACTGCAGGCGTTCTACGACGCGCTCGAACGGCGCGGCGTGGAGGTCAGCGTGCGCCGCTCGCGCGGGCGTGACGCGGGCGCGGCGTGCGGTCAGCTGGCCCTGAAGAATCCGGGCGCAGTGCAGGCCCAGCCGTCCGCCTGAGGGGCGGGCGCACATGCGCCGCACACCCGGGCGCCGGAGTGGGGGAGGCGGGTGCGGAACGGCCCGGCGCGATCTTTCGTAAGTATTGAGAAAGAGGCGCATGCTACGATAACCGCAGATTTTCCTTCAGGAGGAGCCGGTGTCTCATAAACTCCCCATTTTGCTGCTGAGTTCCGCACTCGCTCTCGCGGCGTGCACTTCGGCCCACGCCCAGACGATGGTCGAGCAGGTCGGGGTGACCCAGATCAGCAACACGCTCAACCAGGTGAGCACGCCGAACCTCAAGGCGCCGAACATCCCGGCCCCTGCCGTCATCTCGCCCGCCCAGCCCGCCGCCACAGACGCGTCCAGCCCCGCCAGCCTCCTGACCCTCCCCGTCAGCGCCCCCACGCCCGCGTACCTCGCCGCGCTCGACAAGGCCCAGGCCAGCCTCAAGGCAGGCAGTTACCGCGACGCGCAGGCGCAATACGAGGCGCTCGTCTCGCAGGACTACCAGAATCCCCAGGCGCACTTCGGTCTGGGGCTCTCGCTGTTCGCCCTCTCGGACCTGCAGGGCGCACGCTTCGAGTTCACGCAGCTCGCGGCCCTCAACCCGGCCGGATTCGAAGGACCGTACAACCTCGGCGTGGTCGCCAGCCGCCTGAACGACAACGCCGAGGCGCTCACGCAGTTCACGAAGGCCGCCGAACTCGCGCGCGGCAAGGTCAGCACGCCCGTCCTGCGGCAGGTGCTGGAAGCGCTCGCCGGAGAGCAGGCCCGCAAGGCCGACTACGCCGCCCTCGTCACGACCCTGTCCGAGATGGTCCGCGCCGAGCCGACCGACCTCGACCTGCAGTACCGGCAGGCGCAGGCCCTCACGCTCGCCGGGCAGGGCACGCTCGCGCTGCCCGTGCTGTACGCCCTGCGTCAGAAAGCGCCCGGCAATACCGACGCCGCGCTCCTCACGGCCGACATCTACGCCGCGCAGAAACTCACGGACCGCGCCATCCGCGAACTCGACGCCGCCGTGCCGCCCGCCCCGGACGGCACGGCCCGCGCGCGCCTGCTGCTGCGCAAGGCGGACCTGCTCGCCACGTCCGGCCGGACGCGTGACGCCGTGTTCGCCGCGCAGGACGCCGTGAACGCCGACAGCCGCAACGCGGCCGCCCAGGCGCGCCTCGGCGAACTGCGCTACGCCCGCAACGACCGCCCCGGCGCCCTCACCGCCTGGAAGGCCGCCGTGGCCCTCGACCCCAAAAACGCCCTGTACCTCGCCAGTCAGGCCGTCGTGGAACTTGCGCTCGGACAGAACGCGCAGGCCGCGCAGGACGCCCGCCGCGCCTCGCTGCTGCCCGGCGACAACGCCGCCCTCGCCCGCGCGCAGTTCGTGCAGGGCGTCGCGTCGTACCGGCAGGCCGACTACGCCTCGGCCCGCAGCGCGCTCGCGTCCAGTGCCCTCAAGGCCCCCAGCGCCGAGACGTCCCTGTGGCTCGGACTGTCCAGCTACGCCCTCAAAGACTACGGCGGGGCCGTGCTGGCCCTGCAGGACAGCCTGAAGCTGCAGCCGAGCGCGCAGACGCAGCTCAGCCTCGGCTCGGCCCTCATCGCGTCGGGCCGCTACGCGGACGCCGAAGCGACCCTGCGGCCCCTGGTGGTCTCGGACCCCACGAACGGCGAGGCGTGGTATCAGCTGGGCCTGTCCCGTCAGGCGCAGGGCCGCAAGGCCGAAGCGCTGGCGTCCTTCCGGACGGCCGCCAGCCTGGGCAACGCCCGCGCCAGGAGTGCCCTGAAGTGAGTGGACGCAGGTCCACCTCCACCGTCAGCGGCCAGGAGGTTTCGTTGTGAACGTCGTCAAACGTCGCTGGCCCGATCTGCTGATCGGCCTGCTCGTCCTTCTGCTGGTCGTCGGTTTCGCGGCCCTGCTTCTCGGGCAGGGCGGGCGAGGCACGACCGGCACGCCCGCCCAGACCACCCCGCAGGCAGGTACGCCTGCCCAGACCACCCCGGAACAGACCACCCCAGCCCAGACATCGCCCAGTCAGACCGCCACTCCGGACACGGCCACCACGGTGCCCGCGACCCCGCAGACCGGCACAAACGAGTCGGCCCCCGTGCCCACCCCCGCCACCGGGAGCGGCACGCAGGCCGGAACCACCGACGCGAACGGCATCCCCACCATTCCCGCCGCGCCCGTCACCGACCCCAACGCGGCCCCCGCCGCCGGCACGACCACCCCGGCCACCGACGCCAGCACCCCAGCCGCCACCCCCACCGACACGGCCCCTGCGGACGCGGCGACCGTCACGCCCCGCACGGGCGGCGCGGTCCCGGCCAGCGAGGCACGCACGCCCACCCGCAACGACTACCGCATCAGCCTCGGCAGCTACGCCAGCACTGCCGCCGTGCAGGCCGCGACGGCAGGCGTCGGCAAACTCGGGTACACCGTGTACCCCATCGACGTCGCCAGCGGCGTGGTCGCGCAGGTCGGCCCCTTCGCCACCCGCGAGGAAGCCGCCCAGGCGCTCGCCGACATCCAGCGCGCCCTGCCCGGCGCCCTGCTGTACCCGCCCCGCAACGCGCCCGCCAGCGACACCTCCAGCAGCACGGGAACCGGGAGCACCGCTACCGGAAACACCAGCACAGGGAACACGGGCGCGGGCAGCACCGGCACGTCTGCCAGCAGCACTGCAGGCAGCGCCGCGCAGGCCACCCCCAGCGGCCCCGTCTACCTGCAGGTCGGCGCTTACAACTCCACCACCGCCGCCCAGACCGCCGTCAGCCGCGTCCGCGACCTCGGCCTCGAACCCTCCGTCAACGCCCCCACCGGCAAACTCGTCACCGTCGTCGTCGGCCCCTTCCAGGGACAGGCCCTCGAAAACGCCGAAGCCAAACTCAAGGCCGGCGGCATCGACTCGTTCCGGGTGCGCTGAGCGTGAGCAGCCAGGATATCCCCACCGCTGCCATCTCCAGGCTCGTCACCTACCTCCGCATCCTCGAAACGCTCGAACAGCAGGACGTGTCCCGCACCAGCAGCAACGACCTCGCCGAACGCGCCCAGGTGACAGCCTTCCAGGTCCGCAAGGACCTCGCGTACTTCGGACGGTTCGGCACGCGCGGCATGGGCTACACCGTCCCCCTCCTCAAACGCGAACTGATGCGCGTCCTCGGGCTCAACCGCACCTGGAACGTCGTCATCATGGGCGTCGGACGTCTCGGACAGGCCATCGCCAACTACCCCGGCGCGAGCGACTACCAGTTCGGCTACGTCGGCCTCTTCGACATCAACCCCGACCTCGTCGGCCAGAACATCCGAGGCCTCACCGTCCAGCACGCCGACGACCTCCGCACCTTCACGCACACCACCCCCGTCGACCTCGGCTTCCTCGCCGTCCCCCCCGAACACGCCCAGAACGCCGCACAGACCCTCGTCGCCGCCGGCATCCGCGGCATCCTCAACTTCGCCCCCACCATCATCCAGCCGCGCACGCACCCCGGCACCACCGACCCCACCGAGGAATGGCAACAGGTCAGCGTCGAAAACGTCGACTTTCTCGCCGGCATGAAACGCCTCGCCTTCTACACCCTCAACCCCAGCCTCCGCCCTACCGAACCCACCCCCAGCACCACCGACCTCACGCACCCCCTGGAGGAATGACATGAAGAACCTGGCAATCATGGCTGGCGTACTCGCCCTCGGACTCGGCGCCTGCACTCAGAACGGCGTGAACATCGGACAGGGCTTCGCCATCGACGCGAACGTCGCCGGTGCGGACGTGGCGGTCGCCGTCGTCAAGGTGTACGACAAGACCTCCGGCGCCTTCAAGGGGTACCGCAGCACGTACACCCTCACCAATCCCACCGTCACCTTCAACGCCCAGCCGCAGAGCGTCGGCCTGAACCTGCAGACCGCCACGGTCGAGGTGCTCGACAATGCCGGAACGCGGTACGACAACGACCTGGGCCGCTATCAGCGCAGCGTGAGCGCCGTCGTGAAGCCCGGTTTCACCTGCAGCACGGCCGGGACCGCCATCGAAAGCTGCGACCCCAACAGCAAGGTGCCCGCGAACGTCGCTACGATCCTCAGCTCCACCGACGTGAAACTCGTCACGGACGAGATCGCGTCCCAGGTCGCCTCCGACTGCTCATCCGTCGGCTGCCCCACCCTGAAACTCAAGGTGACGTTCACGGGCGTGGACACGGCAGGCCGTGCGCAGTCCATCACGGTGGCCGGAGCGACCCTCGGCGCAAGTGTGACAAGCGTCGCCAGCGTTACGGAATAAACTCGTAGCCAGGAAATGAGAGTGGTGTAAAAACGTAAGAAACCGGTCGTTAGACTGCCGCCACGTCCATCCCATCTGCGCCAGCGCCCATTCACGAGGAGCTTAACCACACATCATGAAATCCCTCCGCAGTACCCCGATCCTGTGGGCCCTGACCGGCCTGCTCGCCGCGTGCGGCAGCCAGACCGGCACCACGCCCGCCGGCGCGAACCAGACGCCCGAAGTCAGCCTGAAGCTCGCTGACGGCACGGCCCTCAGCACCGTCCCCTACTTCAACGCCAGCGAAGCCCTCAAGATCAGTGCCTCCGACATCGACGGCACCATCACCAAGATCCACTGGGTGATCGACGCGGGCCGCACCACCGAACGCAGCGGCGACTACACCGGCACCGACGTGAAAGGCAGCCTGGACTTCACGCTCCCCAACCTCGCGAGCGGCACGCACACCATCACCATCACCGCCACCGACAACGCTGGCGGCACCGGCACCGCGACCGGCTCCTTCAAAGTCGACGCCGAAGCGCCCACACTGACCGGCGTGACCGTGAACAGCAAAGCCGTCACCGAAGGGCAGGCCCTCACCTTCACGGTCGGGGACGCCGTCACGCTCAGCACCACCGCCACCGACACGCGCGGCGGCGGCGACACCAGCGCCTCCGGCACCACCACCCTCGTGTACGTGAACTCCACGCTCGCCGCCAGGGTCCCCACCGGAACCGCCGTCGATCTCGCCGCAGTCCTCGGGTCGTCCACCAGCGTCAGCACCGTCCGTGTCCTCACGGTCGACTCCGCCCTCAACACCAGCGCCTCCCGCACCTTCACCGTGCAGTTCACGGCCGCGACCGGCGGCGGTACGGGCACCACCGCCGAACCTGTCCTCAGCTGGCTCGCGCCGACCGGCGACTACGTCAGCGGCAACGGTGTCGTCAACCTGCGCGCCAGTGCCTTCAAGGCCGCCCAGGACCTCAGCGCCCAGGTGACGTATACCGCCACCTGCGGCGTCGTCGCCGGGGCCAGCTGGACGCTCGGCAACACCTGCGCCGACGGCAGCAAACAGACCATCACCGCGAACCTCGTCGACAACGGCAAGAACTACACCATCAGCAAGACCGTCACCGTCGACGCGAGCGACCCCACCGTCCAGATCACCAAACCGCAGCAGGGCCAGACCTTCACGCAGAACCCCATCACCGTCAGCGTGACCGGCACCGACGCCGTCAGCGGCATTGACCGTATCCTCGTCGAAGCGAGCAAGGACGGCACGACCTTCACGTCCGTCGGTGTGGTCACCGCCACCAGCGGCGACGTCGTCTGGGCCCCCATGAACGGCACGTACACCCTGCGCGCCACCGCCACCGACAAGACCGGCCGCAGCAGCACCACCACCCTCGGCGGCATCAAGGTCAGCCTCACCAGCAGCGACACCACACCCCCCACCGTCGCTCTCACGCCCGTCCCCGCCACGCCGCAGCGCGCCACCATCACCGTGACTGCCAAGGCCAGCGATGCGGACAGCGGCGTCGCCAAGGTCGACCTGTACGACGGCGGCACCCTGATCGACACCAAGGCCAGCGGCGTGAGCGGCACGTACACCTTCAGCCTCGACACCACCAAACTCACGGACGGCACGCACACCCTGCGCGCCGTGGCCTACGACAACGCCGGCAGCAGCAGCGAATCCAGCACGACCCTCGCCGTCGACAACACCGTGCCCGTCGTGAACTGGCAGAATCCACGGGACGGACAAGTGGTCAAGCCCAATGTGGTCCTCAACGCCACCACATCCGAGGGCACCGTCGCTTACAGCGTGGACGGTGTGCCTGTGAGCGCAGGAGCGCAGAACCTGAGCGACGGACAGCATGTCCTGACCGCCACCGCAACCGACGCTGCTGGGAATCGCACCATCAGTTCAGTTTCGGTGCTCGCTGACGGCACGGCGCCCAGCGCGAACATCCTGTCCCCTTCGGAAGGGGCTGCGCTGACCCAGAACCCGGTGACGATCCAGGTGAGCGGCAGTGATACTCTCAGCGGTATTGATCACCTAGAGGTCAAGGAAGGTTCGCTTCTGCTTGGGACGATCCCTGCTGCGCAGGGCAGCCTGTCAGTCGCCTTCGGCAATGGATCGCATAGCTTGACCGTTACCGCCTTCGACAAAGCTGGCAATACCAGCACCGCAACACGCACCTTCACGATCACGACCAGCAGCAACATCACCCCTGGCGCACCCTCCATCGTGGGAAGCAACACGTCCGGAACGAATCCCACCTATGTCCGTGCGCTCGGATCGATCACCGGGACGGCGTCCAGCACTGCCACCATCACGGCTGCGCAGTTGCTTATAGATGGACAAACCAGCGGAACCCCGACGGCGACGCCCGGGACGGCGAGCTTCAATTTCGATTTCTCGACCCTGAACGAGGGTCTGCACGAAGTCGGTCTGCGCTGGCAGGACAGTGCCGGGACGCTGACCGACTCAGCAAAACTCAGCGTTTACGTCGACAAGACCGCACCCACCGTCACCTGGAATGCTCCTGCAATTGGCAGTGTCACGAACAAACCGCTGACCCTGAACGCCTCCTCGACTGATTCGGCGTCCGGTCCCAAGGGTCCTGTGACGTACACCGTCGCGGGCCAGGCGGTGACCTCCCCGTGGACTCCTGCCGAAGACGGTACATACGATGTGATCGCCAGTGCCAGCGACGCTGTCAACAACGTTGGAACCCAGAAAACCACCATCACCTATGACACGACCGCGCCGATCCTCACTGTGACTGGACCGGCCGAGAATCAGACTTTCACGACCGTTCCAGTGAACGTCGTAGCGACCTCTACAGACAACCTGTCAGGTGTGAAGGCTATCGAGGTATTCGTTCAGGGGCCGAATGACGCCTCCCCGACCACGCTCGGTACGCAGGCAGGCGCCACCTACACTGCGTCCTATACACCGACCATAAACGGCAAGTATACCCTCACCTACAAATCAGTGGACGCAGCGGGGAACACCTCCACACTCTTGACCCGGGTCTTTACTTACAGCAACTCGACGTCTCCGGTCGAGAGTGCACCCAACCCAATCATCTCTGTGGTGGGATCTAACCCCCACTCCGGAAATATGACCGTTACGGTCAACGGCAACTTTGACGTGCGGAGCACCGTCGACCGGTTGGTCCTTCAGATTACAGATGCTAACGGCGTGGTAGACAACTCCTCCTACGTGACTACTCAGCAGAACGGCACCTTTAGCGTCGATACCACCAAACTGGCCAATGGGGACCTCAGAAAGCTCGAAGCAATCGCATACACTAAGAGCAACCTGAGCACCACCAAACTCTACGAGTCTGCCGTCACGATCAGCAATCTTAATAGCCCCTCGTTCTCGGTGGCATCGCCCTCTGACGGTGCGGCCATCACAACGCCTCTCGTTCCAGTAAAGCTCACGCTCACCACCCGCGGCACAGATTACACGTATGCCAAGACGATTACCGTCGATATTCTTGATTCCCGCGGCAAGGTGGCATTGACGAAAGTCTCTACCTCCACCTCCAACGACTTCAAGACGTTTACCTCGCCTGAATGCAGTGGCGATAACGCGACCCTCACGTGCAATCTAGAGTTCGATATGGCCGGACTGCCAGCTGATACATACACAATCCGTGCCAGAACTGACGTCACGATCACCGCGAACGGTGAGAGCCGGCCCCTTGAGACGACGAGCCGATTCACGTCGAACACCACGAGCGTGCTTCCGCCTGCCGCGACCATCCGCTTTCCCGCGATCACCAACAACCGTACCGTTGGTCGTATCGACAGTTCCTCCGGGACGCTGATCAACGTGAGTGATGACACTGGCGTAGCCGTTGTTGAGGCGAGAATTGTTGGACCGTTCGACGCCAGTAAACCACTGGCGCTGAACGGCACGACACAGTGCCAGGAGAGCGTGCCTGTCGGTAAAGCAGTTGACGTACTCCTTCTCAACTACGGAATCAATACGAAGCTCGGTGATGTTTTCTTGCCAAGTCTTGACATTGATGGCTCTGCCTATGTTCCAGACAATGATACCAATCAGCGTTACGATTTGCGGATTACGACTATCGACACAGATAAGAACCGTAATATTCAGTGCATTCCGGTAACGATCGACCGCGTAAAGACTAAAACAGAACGGATCAAGTACGATCTCACGACCGTGACAACACCGGGCAACCCTGACACTACGCCTGGGAAACTCAATTACACGGCTGGGTCGTGGAACATATCCAAAATCACAAACGATAGCCGCGTCGCAGGCGTGCTCTATCTCAACGGCGTTCAGCAGTCCATTTCCTTCACGGCATCCACGAACACTTCGGCCAACGTATCCATCAACTTTGCTGATGAAGGAACCTATCAGGTCGTCTGGCTGGTCGAAGATATGACGACAGGCATCGTCACTTCAGTGGCCGGCGATTACATCAATGTCAAGAAGAATCCGGCTCAGTAAGGAAGTCTGAGTATCAACCCGCCCAAATGGGCGGGTTTTTGGTTCCATACATGAAAGGGCACGCCACTCACATGGAGTGGCGCGCTTTTTCGTACTTTCGTTCAGATGGGGCTGACGTTGAAGGTGAGGCCCTGTTCGCGGGTTTCGGGATTGGGATCGCGGCCCGCGATGAGGGCGTAGGTGGCGTGGTCGGGCGTGAGGTGGGTGTCCATGACGCGTTTGAGGTCGTCGAGGGTGACGTTGAGGAGGCGGTTCAGGTAGGTTTCCTGCACGTCGGGGGTGTAGCCGCTGAGGTCGCCGTAGTAGCGCATGCGGCCGACGGTGTCGGGGCTGGTGAGGGGGTCGAGGCTTTTGCTGGCGCTGAGGACGGCTTCGGTGAGTTCGCGGTCGCCGTGGATGGTGTCGAGGAAGGTGCGGGCCTGGCGGTAGACGGTGAAGGTGCGGGCGATGTTGGGGTCGCGGTAGCTGGTCATGCGGAAGAGGCCGGTGCGGGCGTCGAAGCTGGCGTTGCCGCCGTACGCGCCGCCTTTCTCGCGCAGTTCGCGCAGGAGGTATTCGCTGGTGAGGAGGCGGGAGAGGGCGAGGAGGGCGGGGCTGTCGGGGTGGGTGTAGGGGACGGTGCGGTACGCGACGGCGTTGTATGCGACGGGTGTGTCGGTGGTGCGTGCGGTGGGCTGGCGGGGCGCGAGGGGGGCGGTGATGCCGGTCGCGGCGTGGCCGTGGAAGAGGGCGGTGATGCGGGTGAGGTCGAGGTTCAGGTCGTCGCGGGTGGCGGTGAGGCACAGGCGCGCCTGGCCCTGGAGGAGGCGGGCGTGGAGGGCGTTCAGGCGGGCGATGGTGCCGTGCCAGTCGCCGGTCTCGACGAGGGTTTCGAGGCGTTTGAGGGCGGTGAGGCCGCTCTGGCGTTCTTCGAGGGCCGCTTCGGGGCTGAGCTGGGCGGCGGCGAGGCGGGCGGCGTAGGCGTTGCCGCTGCCGACGATGCCGGCTTTCTGTCCGGCGACGCGCTGCTTGACGAGCTGTTCGAGGCGGGCGGCGTCGAAGGTGGGTGTGGCGATCACGTCGTGGAGGAGGTCGGCGAGGTCGCTGGCGTGGCGGCTGAGGGCCTTGCCGCCGAAGGTGAGGCTGACGCGCAGGTCGTCCAGGTGGTCGGGGCCGGTGCCGACGCTGGTGCTGGCGCTGATGCCGCCCGTGACGGCTTCGGCGCGCTGGCTGAGCGTGACGTAGTCCTGCCCGGCGGCGCCGCTGCGGGTGACGGCGAAGGCGTAGAGGGGCAGCAGGTCGAGTTCGTCGTCCGTGAGGTCGGGGACGCGCACCTGCACGTCGAGGTACACGAGGCCGCTGGTGGGCTGCTCGACGCGGCCGACGAGGGCGGTGCCGCTGTGCTCGGTGGTGTAGGCGGGCCGGGCGACGGTGCGCGTCACGTCCTGCAGGGTGAGGGTGGGGAGGACGCTGACGTCGTCTTCCTTGTCCTGGTCGGCGAGGAGCGTGACGGCTTCCTGCACGATGCGGTCGCGGTCGGCGTCGGTCAGGTCAGCGCTGAGGCGCGCTACCATCTCGCGTTCCGCTTCGACCTGCCGGTCCTGCATGGCAGGGTCGGGCGTGAGGGTGAGCGTGACGCGGTGCGGGTTGTTCAGGAGGCCGTCGCGGATCATGGTCTCGAAGACGGGTCCGGCGCTCCGGGCGTCGTGGAGGCGCTGGAGGGCCGCGTCGAGGTTCAGGCCGTCGAGCGGATCGCCGCCGTACAGCCACGGGCCGACCGCGCGGAACATCAGCTTGAGGGAGTAGGGCCACCCGGCGTTCGAGACTTCCTTCTGCGCGATCTCGAACTGGTGCAGGGCGCTGTCGACGAGGTCCGCGCCGATCCCTTCCTGCGCGATGCGGCCGAGCGTCTCCAGGATCAGGGTGTGCACGGCGGGCGCCTGTTCGGCGTTCAGGCCTTTCAGGCCGACCGAGAAGGCCCCCTCGCGGAAGCTGTCCTGGTAGCCGCTGCCGTCCGCGAGGGCGCTGCCGAGGCCGCTCTCGATGAGGGCGCGCGTGAGGGGCGCGGCGGGGTTGCCCACCAGAACCTCGCTGAGGACGCTCCAGCGGAGGTTCTCGTCCGGGTCGAAGCTGTGCCCGAGCTTCCACGCGATGAGGGCCTGCGCGCCGCGCTCCACGTCGCTGGACGGGTAGCTGGCCGTCACGGTGCGCGGCTCGGTGAAGGGCGTCTGGTCGGGAATGGAGACGTCGAGTTCGCTGGGCGTGAAGTGCGCCATGACGCCCGCCTCGATGGCGTCCAGGTACTCGTGCAGCGGCAGGTTCCCGTACGTGTAGAAGAACGCGTTGGAGGGGTGGTAGTGCGCCGCGTGGAAGTCCTTGAGGCCCTGGTACGTGAGGTTCGGGATCTCGGACGGTTCACCGCCGGAGTTGTTCGCGTACGTCAGGTCCGGGTACAGGGCCTTCTGCACGGTCTTCCACAGCACGCTGCTGGGGGAGGCCATGGCGCCCTTCATCTCGTTGTACACGACGCCCTGCATCTTCAGTTCGCTCGTCTTGTCGGCCGGGTCGGCGTTCTCGAAGCGGTGCCCGTCGCGCCGGAAGGACTCGTAGCGCAGCAGCGGGAAGAACGCCGCGTCGAGGTAGATGCCGAGCAGGTTGAAGTAGTCCTTGCGGTTGCGGGTGCTGTACAGGTACGTCGTCCAGTCGGAGGCCGTCATGGCGTTCATGAAGGTGTTCAGGCTGCGCGGAATCATCGCGAAGAACGGGTCCGCGACCGGGTAGTTGCGGCTGCCCATCAGGGCCGTGTGCTCCAGGATGTGCGCGACGCCGGTGCTGTCGCGGGGGACGGTCGGGAAGAACACTGCGAAGGTCTGGTTGTCGTCGTCGCGCCCGATGTGGATGTGCCGCGCGCCGAGCTCGTGGCGAAGCTGGTAGTACGTGGCCTGCACGCCGGGCAGGTCCACCACGCGTTCCACGGTGTAGCGGCCCAGCCGGGTTCCGGGGGTCGGTCTGTCAGTCACGGTCATGAGAGCGAATATACTGCGCGTGCCGTGCGCCAGAACGTGTGTTTGCTGCGGTCTGATACGGTGTTGCGCTGACCTCTCGAAGTCCAGCCGAGCGATAAGGGTACCAACAAGTCCGGTGTTGACGAGATGGAAGCGGGCTGGCGTCCTCTCCTGCGGAGCTGTACTGGTCATGGGCGCTGTTCTGCCCTAGAAGGGACGCTGGTGCTGTTTCCGGCATCCCTGGAATCGGATCAAAACCGTGTGCGGCCCTGCCGCGCGGCGTGCGTCCAGTCCGGGCCGGGCGCCGTCAGCGTGCGACGACGGCGTAGTACACGCGCTGCACCCCGGCCGTCTGCAGGGCGCGCGTGCAGGCCAGCAGGGTACTTCCGGTGGTCAGGACGTCGTCCACGAGCAGGAGGGTGCCGGGAAGGGGCGCGCCGGTCGCGACGAAGGCGTCCTGCACCGCGACCCGGCGTTCGCTCGCGTGCCGCCGCGCCTGCGCGCCCGTGGAGCGCTGCCGGGCCAGGGCCGCGAGGTACGGCACGCCGAGCCGTTCGGCGGTCGCGCGGCCCAGCAGTTCCGCCTGATTGAAGCTCCGCTGCTGCTGCCGGGAACGGTGGAGCGGCACGCCGCTCACGCCCTGCACGCCCCACTCGGACGGCACGCCGGACGCGAGGGCCGCGCCGAGCACGCCCGCCACCTCGCGCGACCCGCCGTACTTCAGTGCCTTGACGCTGCGTCCCAGCACGCCCCGGTACGGGCCGAGCACCACGAGATGCGGGGTGGGGTGCAGGTGCAGCGGCGAGTGACGCTGCACCTGCGGCCGCAGCGTGGCTCGGCAGGCGGGGCACAGGCCCGCCGACGCCCCGAGCTGCGCGTCGCAGCCGGGGCAGCGGCGCGGCATCAGGGAGCGCAGCAGGGTGTGCAGGCCGCCGGTCACGCGGGCAGTTCCTGCGTCCCGAACGTCAGTTCGTCCGCGAAGAGCGGCGGGGTGTTCGCGTCGATGCGCTGGAACAGGTGCTCCAGCGCGTGCGGGTCCACGCCCGGCGCGGCCAGGTGCAGGCAGGTCAGGTAGTGGCGGCACACGCGGTCCACGCCGTCCGGCCCGAGCCGCGCACGCTCGGCGGGACTCAGCAGGCGCGCGAACTCGTCCGGCTCGCCGAGCGCCGGGTGGCTGCCCTGCCGGATCGCGGCGCGCAGGAAGGCCGTCACCTCGGCCGGGTTGTGCCAGAATCCGAACATCAGTTCGTCCGTCAGGCGGTCCATCTGCCGCATCGCTTCGGGCGGGGAGGCGCGCGTGATCATCTGCCGCGCGAGGTCCTGCCGGGTGAGGCGGCGCGACGCGTACTCCGGCAGGGTGAGGCGCGCGGGCGGCATGAGCGGCCCGCCGAACAGGGAGCGCAGGCGGTGCGCCATGAGGTAATGCTGGTACTCCAGCAGCAGTTCGCTGACGGGGGCGCGGGTCACGCCTCCAGTGTAGTGCGGGCGGGGCAGGGCAGAGTGTGCGGTGCGGCGGGCAGGCCGTGCCGCTACACTGCCCGCATGTCCCTCCCCGACCTGCTCGCCGCACGTCCCGGCGAGGCGCAGCACGTGCGCGTCACGCGCAGCCTTCGGGACGCCGTCGTGCAGGGGCACCTGTCGCCCGGCACGCGCGTCAGCACCCGCCGCCTCGCGCAGGCGTGGGGCGTGGCGCGCAACACCGTGCAGGACGCCGTGGACCAGCTGCAGGCCGAAGGGTACCTGGAGGTCCGCGCCCGCAGCGGCAGTTACGTCGCGCCGCGCGGCGCCACGCCCGGCCCGGCCGTGCAGGACGTGCCGCGCGTCCCCCTGTCCGGCTGGGCGACCCGCGCCCTGAGTGGCGGGAGGTCCGGCGTGCCCGGCCAGTACGACCTGGACCTGCGGCTCGGGCAGTCGGCGGGCCTGTTCCCGTCGGAGGTGTGGGCGCAGGCCCTCGCGCGCCGTGCGGGCGACGCGGACGCCCTCCTGAGTGCCGGGGAACTCGGCCCGCAGGAGACGCGGCACGCCATCGCGCAGTGGCTCACGCGGGAGCGCGGAGCGAGCGTCACGCCCGACATGGTGATGCTGACGGGCGGCACGCAGTCCGCCCTCGACCTCCTGAGCCGCACGTACCTGGAGCCCGGCCGGGTCGCCGTGATGGAGGACCCCGGCTACCTCGGCGCGCGCCGCGCCTTCGAGGCGGTCGGCGCGACCGTCCACCCCGTCCCCGTCGACGCGGGCGGCCTGGACGTGACGCGCCTCCCGCCCAACCCCACCCTGACGTACGTGACGCCCGGATGTCAGTTCCCGACGACGGCCACGCTCGGCGCGGCGCGGCGGCAGGCGCTCCTCGCGTGGGCGACGCGCACGCAGAGCTTCATCTTGGAGGACGACTACGCCGCCGACTTCCACCACACGGCGAGGCCGCCCGCGCCGCTGCAGGGTCTCGCGCCGCACAGCGTGCTGCTGCTCGGCACCTTCAGTCAGAGCCTCGCGCCCGCCCTGCGCAGCGGGTACCTCGTCGCGCCGCCCGCCGTGCTGGACGTGCTGGCCCGCACCCGCCCGCTCACGGACCGCCACCCGCCCACCCTGGACGCGCTGGCCCTGTCGGACTTCCTCGCGTCGGGCGGGTACGTGCGGCACCTGCGCCGCGCCCGCACGCAGGTCACGCACCGGCACGACGTGCTGCTCGCCGCACTGCACGCCACCCTGCCGCAGCTGGACGTGCTTCCCGCCCGCGCGGGCCTGCACCTGCGCGTCCCCCTCCCGCACGGCCAGCGCGAGGAGGACGTGACGGCGCGCGCCGCCCGCCTGGGCCTCGGTGTGAGCGGCGCGCACGAGTACGCGAGCCTCCCGCACGCGCCCGCGCTGCTGCTCGGCTTCGCGCACCTGCCGCCCGACGCGCTGCGCGAGGCGGCCCGGCGACTCGCGCTGGCCCTGCAACCCTGACCGGCCGGACACCCAACAGGGGAGGGCGGCGTCCAGTTCCGGATGCCGCCCTCCCCGACTGATCTCTCGCGGATTCTGGTTCAGCGGTCCGGCAGGAACTCCCGCTCCAGCCACGCGCGCTGACCGCCCTCCTGCACGAGCGCCTGCCCCGCCTGATCCAGAAAACGCTCGCGGGCCGCCTCCGCGTCGGCGGCACTCACGCCGTACCGGGCCGGGTCGGCCAGCACCTCCCGCAGCAGGGGCAGCACCTCCACGTCCGTGAACGCCTGCCCGCCCACCGTCACGTCCGCCCGCCACTTCACGAGGTAATCCAGCGCGAAGAACGCCGGTTCCGTCACACACCCGCCACGGTACGGCACGATGCTGGGGCTGGGGAACCGGACGGCGTCCTGAGTCTGCGTCATGCCCCCAGCGTACCCGCCGGGACGACCGGAAGCGTGACGGGCGCCCCCGTCGGCCTTTACGCTCCCTTCCGGCTTGGGCCCACCCTGCGCGGCGGGGCGGGGGAGGGCCTGCTCAGGCCTCCTTGCGCAGCAGGATGCTCTTCAGGTACAGGCTTTCCGGCACGCTCAGCAGGTGCGGGTGATCGGCCGGCTGGTACGTCGTGTCCAGCACCTCCGCGCCGCACTCCGCCTCGGCGCTCGCGATGCGGGCCGAGTCGAGCAGGTCGTTCACGGAGATGTAGTGCGCGCACGTGCTGATCAGCAGGTACCCGCCCGGGTCGAGCATGTTCAGCACGCTCGTCGCCGCCTGCGTGAACACCCGCTTCGCGCGCGGCACGTCGTCCCGGCGTTTAGCGAGGGTGGGCGGGTCGATCACGGCCGCCTGGAAGCGCCGCTTCTCGGACTCCAGCCGCCCGAGCGCCACGAGCGCGTCCCCGAGCCGCACGCCCACCTCCACGCGGTTCGTGCGCGCCACGCTCTCCAGCGTGCCGAGCGCCACCGGGTCCTTGTCGATCGCGACGCTGCGCGCCCCCGCACGCGCCGCATGCAGACTGAAGCCGCCCGTGTAACTGTACGTGTCCAGGAACCCCTGCCCCGGCCGCACCAGGCCGCGCATCAGGCGGCGATTGTCGCGCTGGTCGAGGTAGAAGCCGGTCTTCTGCGCCTCCATCGGCGCGAAGCTCAGCTCCAGGTCGTCCTCGTAGAAGGCCACGCGGGACGGCAGCTCACCCCACAGCACGCCCGTCTGCCCGCTCAGGCCCTCGCGGGCACTCTCGCCGGTGTCGCTGCGCTCGAAGGCAGACGTCGCCCCCAGTTCCGCCTGCAGCGCCCGCACGATGACGCTCCGGTGGCGTTCCACGCCCGCGTTCCGGAACTGCACGCTGAGCGTCTCGCCGAACAGGTCCGCCACGATGCCGGGCGTGCCGTCCGCCTCGCCGTGCAGGACGCGCATGGCGTTCGTGCCGGTGATGCGGCCCTCGCGGCGCTTGAGGGCCTCGCGGATGCGGCGGCGATAGAAGGCCTCGTCGACGTTCTCACGCTTCAGGGTCAGCATCCGCAGCGGCGTCGCGCCGGACGGGTTGAAGTACCCGCGCCCCACGAACGGCCCGCCCTCCGAGTACACGTCCACCACGTCGCCCGCCTCGATGCCCGCCTCCGCGTTCAGGATGTCGCCGCTGTGCCCGAAGGGATACCGCCCCCGGATGCGCCGCTCCGCGGCCGCCTTGATGGTTACTTTCACAGGATCACGCTCATGCGCGCAGCATAGCGCCCACCTCCCGGCGCGCACGTCCCGGTCCGCCCCGGCTCAGGCGGGCGCGAAGTGCGCCGCGGTCCGCAGCGCGTACGGTGCGTACAGCGGCCGGAAGCCCGGCACGGTCCCCGACCAAGCGCGGTACCGCGCGTCGTACGCCGCCGCCCGCGCGTACAGGCTCAGGAGCGCCACGTCACGCCAGGGAAGCGCGGTGTCGAGGCCCGCCGCGTCCCGGTACCCGTCCCACAGCCGCTCCGCGAGGTCCGGGTACGCCGCCCGCACCGGCAGGTCCGCGCGGAAGGGCAGCATCACGAACGCCAGGAACCACCCCACGTCCATGAGCGGCTGGCCCACGTGCGCCTCGGACCAGTCGAAGAGGCGCGCGTCGCCGGGCGTTCTGGCGGGCGGGACGAGCACGTTGTTGGCGTGCAGGTCCCCGTGGCACGGCGCGGCGCGCGGACAGGCAGCCGTGACGCGCGCGTGCGCGTCCAGCACCGCCGGCCGGGCCGCCAGGGCGCGCTGTACCTGCGCGTCCGTCATTCCCCACCCGAGCAGCACGTCCTCTCGCAGCAGGCCCTCCAGCCGCCCCGGCAACGCCGCGAACGCCTGCACGGGTAGTCCCTCCGCACCTCCGCCGTCCAGCGGGAGAGTGTGCAGGTCCGCCATCCTCCGCACCGCCCGCCGCCAGTCGTTCAGGTCCGCGCTGCCCAGCAGGGCCGTCCCGGCGTCCCGCGTGAGCAGCAGGCCACGCGCCGTGTCCGTGCCCAGCAGGTCCGCCGACCCGTGCGGGAAGTGCCGGGCCACCCAGCGGGCCGCGACCACCTCGCGGGCATCCTCACCCACCTTCAGGAACGCGCGCCCGGCCGGACCGTCCAGCACCACCACCGCGCCCACGTCCGACGCATGCACCCACGCACACCGCGTCACAGGCGCGCCCAGCACGCCCTGCGCCCACGCGGTCACCCCGTCCCGCCACCCGGCACGCTGCCAGGACCGCTCGCCCGGCAAAGGCGGAGCTGCGGCGCCTGCCGGGCCAGTCCCGCCCGGAACCGCGCCGCCCGCTCGCCGCTCGAACCTGAGCGGACCGCACCCCCGACCGGCCCAGAGACCCCCGTCGTGCAGCAGCCACACCCCCTCCCCGAACACCCTCGCCGCCCACGCCTCCAGACCCGCCCCCGACGTCTCGTGCGGCAGGGCACGGCACGCCGAGGCCAGCACGCCCGCCCCGTCCGCCACCAGCAGCAGTTCCGCGACCGTCACGCGCCCAGTGTCGCACGCCCCCCAACCTCATGAGCGCAAAGATGTGCGTCTCCTGAAAGCTTCCCGTCAGGGGCGCGTGGCATGCTGAACGCATGAAGAAGATGCTTCCCCTCCTCGGTCTGGGAGTCCTGATGTCCGCCTGCGGCACCGGCCTGATCCCCGCCGTGCCTTACGATCTGCCCGACATCAACGCGACGCTGCCCGTGCCGTCCACCACGGCCCCCATGGTGATCTACAGCACGCAGGACCAGTTCGCGGGCCTGCCCGCCATCGCGCAGGTCATCAGCAGCATCGACCTGACCGGCAACCTCGTGTACAACGGCAACGGGCCGCTCAGCACGCTCAGCAATGTCGGCGTGTACATCCGCAGCACCGTGGACGGCAGCAACTGCTACAACCAGGCCGGGTACCTGATCTGCGACGACTCCGCGAACGCCGAGGCGAAGTACAAGCTTCAGGACGTGAGCATCACCAAGGGCAACCTGCAGAGCGTGACGCTGACCGGCCCGGTCCTCAACGGCGCTGTCAAGAACCGCAAGGGCTACATCGGGTTCCGCATCAACCAGGGCAGCACCATGACGAACGATCAGATCAACTTCACGAAGGTGCGCGCCACCATCCGCTTCTGACCTGACCTGCTGGTGGTGGGCTGGCCCGGACGTTGGATGTCCGGGCCAGCCTTCTGTCTGTTTTCCCGGGGTCTCTCAGGCGTGCTGCAGTTCCCTGAGTTTGCCGATGACGTCGGCCGCGTTGCGGTTCGGGTCGGCGGACTTCCAGTGCCATGCCAGCTGTCCGTGCGGGTCGATCAGGAAGGTCTGGCGTCCGGCGAGGTTCAGGAGGCCGCCGATGCCGCCCATCACGCCGTACGCGCGGCACACGGTCTTGTCGCCGTCCGGGATGAGTGGGAAGCTCAGGCCGCACGTCTCGCGGAATTTCGCCTGTCGCGCCTCGGTGTCGGTGCTGACGCCGATCACCTGCGCGTCCAGTCGCGCGAATTCCGGGAGGGCCTGCTCGAAGCGCTGCGCTTCGATGCTGCAGCCGGGCGTTCCGGCGCGCGGGTAGAAGTACAGGACGACCCAGCGGCCGCGCAGGCCGTTCAGGCTGAGGGGCGTGCCGTCGTCGCTGACGGCGTCGAAGGGCGGGGCGGGCTGTCCGACTCGGGGGCTCATGAGCGTCACTTTACACACGGGCGGGCCGGGCGCGCGTGTGCTGCGTTTCATGCGTGCGTGTGTGCAGGGTGGGCGGGCGGAGTGGCAGACTGACGCCGTGAGTTCTTCTGATCTGCCTGCCGCGTTGCGTGTGCCGCTCGTCCCGTACCGGGGGCGGGCGGTGATGGTGGCGGTGTCGGGCGGCGCGGACTCGGTGGCGCTGCTTCGGGCGCTGGTGGCGGTGGGGGCCCGCGTGCACGTGGGGCATTTCGATCACGCGTTCCGGCCGGAGTCGGCGCAGGACGCGGCGTTCGTGGGGGCGCTCGCGGAGTGGCTCGGCGTGCCGTGCTTCTCGGAGCGGGTGGACGTGCGGGCCGTGGCGGCGCGGCGCGGGTGGGGGCTGGAGGAGGCGGCGCGTCGCCTGCGGTACAGCTTCCTGACGCGTGCCGCACGCCGTGCGGGCGTGGGGACGCTCCTCACGGCGCACACGCGGGACGATCAGGTGGAGACGGTGCTGTGGCAGGCGCTGCGCGGCGAGGCGGTCCTGAACGGCATGCCTGCCGTGCGCGGTCCGCTGGAGCGCCCGTGGCTGACGGTGGCGCGCGCCGACCTGCGCCGTTACCTGCAGGGTCTGGGGCAGGAGTGGCGGGAGGACGGGAGCAACCTCGACACGCGCTTCACGCGCAACTGGCTGCGGCACGAGGTGCTGCCGCTCCTGCGCGCCCGCTTTCCGGGCGTGGACGCGTCCCTGCTGCGCCTCTCGGTCATGCAGGCGGAGGACGACGACGCGCTGCGGGCCCTCGCGGCGGCCCTGCAGCCGCACACGCCGCTCGCCCGGCAGCCGCTGGCGGTCCTGCGCCGCCACGTGCGCGCGGCGCTCGGGCCGAGGGCCGTGCATGCCGGTCAGGTGGCGGCTCTGGCGGGCGCACTGCGGTCGGGCGGTACGGCGCATCTCACCCTGCCGGGCGACGTGCCGGTCAGCGTGACGGGCGGCCGCCTCGTGCTTGGCGAGGGCGCGCCCGCCTCGCGTCCCGCCCCGGAGTTCCCGTTGCCGTCCGGGTGGGTGCGGCGTGCCCCGCAGGCGGGCGACCGGGTGCGCCTGCCGGGCGGAACGCGCAAGCTGAGCGACGTGCTCACGGACCTCAAGGTGCCCAGGCGGGAGCGCCCGCACCTGCACGTCGTGGCCCTGCCCGGTGAGCCCGGCGCGCTCGCCTGGGTGGGGCTGCCGCTCCCGAACCGGCCCCTCTGGGCGGTCGGCGCGGCCACCCTCGCCGGACAGCCGGACCGGCCGGACCCGGACGTGACCGCGATGGGGGAGGCCCTGCGGCTCGCGCGGCAGGCGGCGCAGGCGGGCGAGGTGCCGGTCGGTGCGGTCGTGCTGCACCGGGGCGAGGTCGTGGCGGGCGCCGCGAACCGCAGCCGCGAACTCGGGGACCTGACCAGCCACGCCGAACTGCTGGCCCTGAGGGACGCGGCGCGCGTGGTCGGCCCGTACCTGACCGAGTGCACGCTCGTCGTGACGCTGGAACCCTGCCCGATGTGCCTGGGCGCGGCGCTGGAAGCGCGGGTGGGGTGCATCGTGTACGGGGCCTCGAACCCCCGGGCGGGCGCGCTCGGCGGGGTGCACGACCTGCTCACGTCCGGCTGGGGGCACCGCCCGGACGTCCGGGGCGGCGTGCGGGCCGCCGAGGCGGCGCGACTCCTGCGGGACCTGTTCGCGGACGTGCGGGCTGCCCGCACCTCTCCCCGGCCCGAGCAGGACACCTGAACCCGCCCCTGCCGTGCCCGGCCCCTGCCGTCCTGGCTGCTGGGGCGACCCCGTTCGGCCGGGGTTTCGGAGTAAACTGGCCGGGTGCCACTCCAGTCGTCCCTCCGCCTTGTTCTGGGCGTCCTCGCCCTGCTCGCCGTCATCGGGTCCGCCGTCCTGGGTCACCTGCTCCTCATGGCCGGTCTCGCCGTCGTCGCGTGCGCGGTCCTGTGGTCCTTCACGGACGTATGGCGGGGCGTGCTGTTCGGGACGGTGCTGCTGTCCGTCGTGCTCAGCGCCGCGAGCCCGGAGGCGCGCCACGACCCGCTGACGCTCGCGGGCGGGCTGGCGCTGCTGCTGGGCCTGGGATTCCTGCTGGCCGGTCAGCGCGGCGCGCTGCGCGAGGTGGCGCGCACCACCAACGTCATCCGGGCGCTGGAGCAGGGCAGCGCGGAACTGTCGGAGTCCAAGGACACCGGCAGCGTGATCCGCGCGGGGGTACAGACGCTCGACCGTCTGCAGGTCGCGACGAACCTCGCGTTCGTGGCGTACCGGCGCGGCACGCCGCACGTGCTGGGCGCGCGCGGCGCCTTCACCGAACTGCTCGGCAAACCCATCCTGCCAGGCAACGGCAAGGCCGACAGCCGCAGCGTGCAGGCGGACCACTGGGTCGCGGAGCGCGCCCTGAGTCAGATTCCCAGGGAGCAGCGCCGCCACCACCTGAGCCTCCCCGTGGAGGGCCTGTCCGGGCAGCAGCTGGGACTGGTGCTCATCGCGCGGCCCGAAGGTGGGCGCGGGGAGTTCCTGCCGAGCGAGCGGAGCGTCGTGCAGGCCTTCGCGCGGCTGTTCGGGTCGGCGCTCGGGCAGTGGCAGGCGATCCGTGAACTGCGCGACGCGAACGAACTGACGCTCCGCTCGCTCGGGTCGGCGCTCGAACACCGGGACGACGAGACGGGCGGGCACACGGCGCGCGTGGTGGAACTCAGCCAGCAGCTCGCCCGCAAGCTCGGCTGGAAGGAGGACGCCGTCAAGGCCCTCCGCTGGGGCGCGTACCTGCACGACCTCGGCAAGCTGGCCGTGCCGGACGGTGTGCTGCACAAGCCCGGCCAGCTCACGGCGGAGGAACGCCGCGTCATTCAGCGGCACACCACCGTCGGGTACGACATGCTGCAGGACCTGCACTTCCTGCCTGCCGAGACGCTGGACCTCGTCCGGTACCACCACGAACGCTGGGACGGGCAGGGCTACCCGAGCGGGCTGCGCGGTCAGGACATCCCGAACACCGCCCGGGTGTTCAGCATCGTGGACGTGTACGACGCCCTCACGAGCGCCCGCCCGTACAAGGCCGCGTGGCCCAGGGAGCGGGCCCTGAACGAGATTCGCGCGCAGGGCGGACGGCAGTTCGACCCGCAGTTCGTGGAAGCCTTCGTGCAGATGATGACCGAGCACGACGACGCCCGCCTCGTGCGCTGACCGGGTCAGGAGGGGCGGGCCTTCCGTCACGGGACGGGGACGCAGGAACAGGCAGACGTGTCAGCGGCGCGGCCGGACCGGGCCGAGCGCCTGAACGCTGGCCGCCTGCAGGGCCGCGCGCAGGTCGTCCGCGCCGCCTTCCCGTTCGGGGCAGGCCTCCAGGGTCGCGTCTCCCAGCCGCGCCTGCGGCCACAGCCGGACGTGCCAGCCGGGCAGGGCGGGCAGCGGTCCAGTCAGGATCACCTCCACGAACAGCGTGCCGAACACCCTGGCGACCGCTGCCGGGGCCGCCGGTACGGGGGCGGGCGTCCCGGCATGTGCCTGCGGGCAGAGGGGGGCCGTGGGGGGCGGCGTGACGGGCGAACGGTAGGGGTGCGGCGTCCTCACGGTGATCGGGAGCTGAGTCATGGGAAACCTCCTGCCGTCCACTGTGCGCTCGCGGGGCCGCGCAGGCCATCGGGCCGCTCCTGCACGCGCGCGCGCTGCCATCGGAAGTTCCGATGTCGGCGCAGGCGTGGCCGCGTACACTGAGGCATGAAGCCCCGCAGCGCCCCCACCCTCTCCCAGATGCGCCTCTTTCTGGCCGTGCTGCAGGCCGGAGGATTCGGGGAGGCCGCCGCCGAACTCGGCATGTCGCAGAGCAGCGTCTCGGAAGGCGTCGCGGGCCTGGAACGCGCCCTGAACGTCCGCCTGCTGCGCCGCACGGCGTCCGGCGTGACGCCCACCCCCGCCGGAACGCGCGCCCAGGCGCACGCCGAGCGGGCCGTGCAGGCCGCGCAGGACCTGCAGCTCGCCGTGCAGGACGACGCCGAACTGCACGGCACCCTCACGCTCGCCGCGCCGCGCAGCGTCGCCACGTTCCTGCTGCCGCCCGTCCTCGCGGCGTTCCGCGCCCGGCACCCGGACGTGCGGGTGCAGGTGATGGACGCCGACTCGGACGGCCGCGACCCCGGCACGCTCCTGCAGTCCGGGCGGGCCGACGTGGTCATCCTGAACCTGCCCGCGCAGGGACCGCTGCTCAGCTGGCCGTACTGGCAGGACGAGTACGTGCTGATCGTACCGGGCGACCGGGGCGCGCCGGGCGAGACGCGCGCCCGCTGGGCGGACCTGAACGGCACGCTGCTGCTGCCCGCCGGGACGGACGCCTGCAACCGGCGGCTGCACACGTACCTGCACGAGCACGCCGTCACGCCGCAGAGCGTGCTGGAGATCGAGAACGACAGCGTGATGCTGGGCCTCGTCGCGCACGGGCTGGGGTACGCGATCCTGCCGCGCCTCGCGACGCTGCCGCTCCCGGCGGGCGTGCGCGTCCTGCCGCTGCCCGAGACGCTGGAACGCCACCTGGGCGTCGCGGTCCTCCCGGCCCGCGCGGGTCTGCCACTCGTGTCGGCGCTCGCGTCCAGCCTCCGTACCCGCGCGGCGGGCGAGGCTGCCCTGCCGGTGGATGCGGTCCGGCAGGGCGCGTCCGGCGTCACCCTGCCGGGCGGTCCGGCGGCGTAAACTGCGCGTCATGACGGTCCTTCCCGCCCGCTCCCCGCGCTCCGCGCTGCCGGTCCCGGCATGCTAGACGGCGTCTTCAAGCTCCTCGGCGAGTACGGCAACATGGTGCCGCGCTACACCGGCCCGCGCTGCCTGTCCGAACGCCTGAGCGTCGGCGGCTGCGACCTGTGCCAGACGGCCTGCCCGCACGACGCGATCCTCATCCCGCAGAGCGTCGTGATCGATCCCGCCGCCTGCACCGGCTGCGGCCTGTGCGTCCAGGCCTGCCCGAGCGGCGCGCTGGAGTACGACGTGACCGCCCCCCTGAACGCCGTGCGCGAACAGAAGACGGGTGCCGCGCGCGGCCAGGAGCCCGAAGCGAAACTGGTGTGCAGCAGGAGCGAGGAGGGCGGCAAGGCCCTGCCGTGCCTGGGGCGCGTCACGGTCAGCACCGTGATGGCGGCGGGCGCGTGGGACGTGCCGCTCACGCTGGTGCACGGCGACTGCGGCACCTGCACGCTCGGCGGTCCGGACGTGCCCGAATCGGTCGCGCGGGTCGTGCAGGACGCGAACCTGCTGCGCGGCGCGACGGGCCGCGCGTCGCGCGTCACGGTCCGCCCGCACGACCCCGCCCGGGCGGGCAGCGGGGAGACCGTGAGCCGCCGGGGCGTGTTCGGGGCGCTCGCCCGTGGGGCGCGCACCATGGCCGCGCAGAGCATTCCCGACTCGCCGCTCCCCTTCGTGGACTGGTCCGAGCCGGAGGACCGCGTGCCGTCCGAGTGGCAGTGGCGCGTGCGTGCCCTGCGGCCCGCGCCCGCCCCGGACGCGCCCGTGCACTGGCCCGCGCCCGTCGTGGACGACACCTGCATCGACTGTCCCGTCTGCGCGAACGTCTGCCCGACGGACGCCATCACGCGCGACGTGCAGCCGGACGGGAGCGTCACGCTCACGCTGGCGCTCGCGGCGTGCACCGGCTGCCGTGCCTGCGAGGCCTCCTGCCCGCCGCAGGCGATCCGCATGCAGCCCGAATGGCGTTTCGAAGCGCTGGAGGCCCTGGTGCTGCTGCGCGACTCCGGGAACATCCTGCAGTGACGGGGCAGGGCAGCACATCCGGCACGAACGCCCACGCCCTCCCGGCGCGCGGGCCGGCGCAACCCATCGGCATCTTCGACTCCGGGGTGGGCGGCCTGTCCGTCCTGGCGGACCTGCGCCGCGTCCTGCCGCACGAGGACGTGCTGTACCTCGCGGACAGCGCGCATGTCCCGTACGGCGACCGCGACCGGCAGGACGTGCAGGCCCTCACGCTGGCGGGCGTGAACTGGCTGCGCGAGCAGGGCTGCAAACTGGTCGTGATCGCCTGCAACACCGCGTGCGCGTTCTCGCTGAATCCCGTCCGTGAGGCGCTCGACCTGCCCGTGGTGGGCCTCGTCCCGGCCCTGAAGCCCGCCGTGCACGCCACGCGCAGCGGCCGGGTCGCGGTGCTCGCCACGCGCATCACCCTGGACGGCGACCTGCTGGAGGGCGTGGTGACTGAGCACGCCCGCCCGAACGGCGTGCAGGTCATGAAGCTCTGGGAGCGGCGGCTCGTGCCGCTCGTCGAGGCGGGCGGCGCGCAGAGCGACGAGGCGCGCGCCCTGCTGCACGAGGTGCTCACCCCGGCCCTGCAGGCGGGCGTGGACGCGCTCGTGCTGGGCTGCACGCACTACCCGTACCTCGCGCCCGCCATCCGCGCGGAGTTCGGGGACGCGTTCACGCTGTTCGACTCCGGCGACGGCGTGGCCCGCCAGACGCGCCGCCGCCTGGAGGCCGTGAACGCCCTGAATCCCGCGGGCACGCCGGGGCGCGTGTCGGTCTTCACGACGGGCGACCCGGCACGCGTGACGCCCGGTGTGCGACAATTGCTGCCGGACGCCCCCACGGTGCAGCACGCCACCGTCCTCCCGGTCTGACCGGCGAGGGAACAGGGGAGACGCGAAACGCGCCGCGCGAGCGCCGCAGAAACGAGGTTCTGAACATGACACAACGCATTCCCAGAGAGGGCCGGGGCCTGCTCGACGCCCGCCCCCTGACCGTCGAGCGCGGCGTGAGCCGTCACGCCGAGGGCAGCGCGCAGCTGCGCATCGGGAACACCGAGGTGCTCGCCACCGTCAGCATCGACCACAAGGTCCCCCCGCACCAGCGCGGCAAGAAGGAAGGCTGGCTGATGGCCGAGTACTCGATGCTGCCGCGCAGCACGCAGGACCGCATCGCGCGGGAACGCAACCTGCAGAACGGCCGCCGTCACGAGATCCAGCGCCTGCTGGGCCGCAGTTTCCGCACGGCGCTCGACCTGAAACCCTTCCGTAACCAGACACTCGTGATCGACTGCGACGTGCTCGAAGCGGACGGCGGCACGCGTGTCGCGAGCGTCCTGGCCGGGTACGCCGCGCTGTACGACCTGAGCGAGCGGCTGGTGCAGACGGGCGTGCTGATCCACTCGCCGATCCTGTACCCGGTCGGGGCGGTCAGCGTGGGCCTCGTGGACGGCGAGATCCGCATGGACCTCGACTACAGCGAGGACGCGGGCGCGAGTGCGGACCTGAACGTCGTGGCGACCCTGGACGGTCGGCTGCTGGAGGCGCAGGGCGGCGCGGAAGGCACGCCGATGGACCCGGACGTGTACATTCAGCTGCTGCGCGCCGGGATCGTGGGGGCCGGGCAGCTGCTCGCCGAGGTGCAGCGCCAGCTGTGACGCGCCGTGTGCGCCATGCCCGCACGGGCGGGTGGCGGGGCGGCAGGCCAGGGTGGCCCCGCCCCGCCACCCGCGTTCCGTACGCCGCGTCGCCCGCCCCGGCACGCCAATCCGAAAAACCTTGCAACGGGCGTCCCACGCCGGGTCTAGAATGACCGATATGAGTCTGGACCCGTCTGCCCCTGTCAACGCCACCACCGCACCCCTGCGGGTCGTGGTCGCCACCTCGAACCCCGGCAAGGTCACCGAGATCCGGGAGGCGCTGTCCGGACTGGGCTGGGACCTCCTCGCCCTCGACGACGCCAGCCTGCCCACCATCACCCTCCCCGAGGAGACCGGCACCACCTACGAGGAGAACGCCGCCCTGAAGGCCTGCGCGGCTGCCCTGCAGTCCGGCCTGCCCGCCCTCGCCGACGACAGCGGCCTGGAGGTCTCCGCGCTGAACGGCGACCCCGGCGTGTTCAGCGCCCGCTTCGGGAACCTCGACAGTGCCACCGCCCGCAACGTGCACCTGCTCGAACAGCTGCGCGGCAAGAAGGACCGCGCCGCGAAATTCGTGAGCGTGCTGCTGCTCGCGTACCCGGACGGGCACCTGGAAAGCTACCGGGGCGAGGTCGCGGGCGAGATCCTCGAAGGGCCGCGCGGCGAGGCGGGGTTCGGGTACGACCCGCTGTTCCTGCTGCCGGACGGCCGCAGCATGGCCGAACTGAGCGTGCAGGAGAAGCGCGCCGTGTCGCACCGTGGCCGCGCGCTGGAGGCCCTGAAGGCCGCGCACGCCGCCGGAGCGCCGGAACGCGAGGTGAGCCGTCTCGAATGAGCGCCGGGGGGGGTGTCGGCACCTGACGGGCCGCTGACGCACCTCTGACACGCTGAAAGACAGATGAGCCTGAAGTGTCAGTGCCCGGTCTGCCCACCCCGCCCAGCCGGGGCAGGGCAGGACCGGGCCGCTTCACGTGCCCGTCCGCGCCGCCGTGACCTGCCGGGCGCACACGCCCCCGCCCGTCCCGCCCGCCCTGCCCCTACAATCAGACCGGAGGCCCCTTCATGAAGCGTCCGATCAACCTGATCCTGACCGTCCTGCTCGCCCTGGGCCTGGGCTTCGGGATCTACGTCAGCGTGCGCGGCCAGCTGCTGGCCAGCCGCATCGTCACCGTCCACGGCGTCATCGGCAGCGAGAAGGAAGCCTTCTTCCGCGACCCGGACGTGACGGCCGCCCTCCTGAAACACCAGCTGAAGGTCGAATTCCTGAAGGCCGGATCACGCGAGATCGCCACGCGCGACCTGAGCGGCACGGACTTCGTGTTCCCCGCCGGGGTGCCCGCCTCCGACGCCGTCCGCAGGCGCGTCAAGGCGCAGCAGGTGTACGACGTGTTCTACACCCCCGTCGTCGTGGCGAGCTTCGCGCCCGTCCTGCGCGTCCTCGAACAGAACGCGCTCGCCACGGCGCACGGCAGCTACGGCACGCTCGACCTGCCCGCCCTGCTGAAGGTCATGGAGGCCGGCACCCGCTGGAACGCCCTGAAGGGCGCGGCGGCCTACCCGTCGTCCCGCAGCGTCCTCGTCACCACCACCGACGTCCGTACCAGCAACAGCGCCGCCATGTACCTCGGGCTCGTCAGCAACCTCCTGAACGGCAACACGGTCGCGCAGGCGAGCGACCTCCCCGCCCTCATGCCGCGCGTATCGCCGCTCTTCCTGCGTCAGGGCTACCAGGAGAGCAGCAGCGCCGGACCCTTCGAGGACTACCAGGCGCTCGGGGCGGGCAAGACGCCCCTCGTGAACATCTACGAGTCGCAGTTCATCGAGGCGGCCCGCGACCACGCCCTGCCGGACGGCGCGGTGCTGCTGTACCCGCAGCCCGGCATCGTCACCAAGCACGTCCTCGTGCCGCTCACGCCCGCCGGATCGAGGCTCGGGGAGGCCCTCACCACCGACCCCGACCTGCAGCGCCTCGCGGCGCGCGCCGGGTACCGCACGCGCGATGCGGCCCTCTTCCAGAAGCAGGCGAACGCCGCCGGACTCACCGTGCCCGGCACGATCATCGACACGGTCGACCTGCCGAGCCAGGAGGTGCTGGAAGCCATGATCTCCACCATCCAGAACCAGTACCCGAAATGACGCCCCTCCGCCCCACCCGCGCCCCAGGAGGCACACCATGACCGACCCGAACGCCCTGCCGGAACTGACCCCGCCCGAGACCCTCCAGGCGCCCGCGCCCGTCCCCGCCGTCACGCCGCAGCAGAGCGACGAGATGATCCGGATCACGCCCGAACAGAAGGCGGGCCTCGACGCGCGCGCCCAGGCGTTCCTGACGGGCCTCATCAACGCCGACGTGCAGAGCACCGACTTCAAGGAGAAGGTCAACGCCATCCACAACCTCGGGCAGGACGAGATCCGGCAGGCGTCCAGCGTGTCGAGCCGCATGCTCGACCGGCCCATCCGCGAAACGAACCTCGGCACGCTCTCCGAGGGCGCGCAGGTTGCCAAGGGCCTCACCGACCTGCGCCGCACCGTCGAGGACCTCGACCCCAGCCGCGCGGGCGACCTCTTCAGCGTCCGGAAACTCCTGGGCATCATTCCCTTCGGCGGGAAGATCGAAGCGTACTTCGACCGCTACCAGTCCGCGCAGGGCCACCTGAACGCCATCCTCACCACGCTCGCCAGGAGTCAGGACGAGCTGCGCAAGGACAACGCCGCCATCGAGCAGGAGAAGGTGAACCTCTGGGCGCTCATGACGAAACTCCGGCAGTACGTGTACGTGGGCCGCGCCGTCGATCAGGCGCTCACCGAACGCCTCGCCGCGATGGACAGCACCGACCCCGAGAAGGCCCGCATCGTGCGCGAGGAACTGCTGTTCGCCGTCCGGCAGCGCGTCACGGACCTCCTCACGCAGCTCGCCGTGAGCATCCAGGGGTACATGGCGCTCGACCTCGTGCGCCGCAACAACCTCGAACTCATCAAGGGCGTGGACCGCGCCAGCACCACCACCGTCAGCGCCCTGCGGACCGCCGTGATCGTCGCGCAGGCCCTCGCGAACCAGAAGCTGGTCCTCGATCAGGTGACGGCCCTGAACACCACCACCGCCAACATGATCGAGGGCACCAGCCGCCTCCTGAAGACGCAGGGCGCGCAGATCCAGGCGCAGGCGGGCAGCGCCACCATCAGCATCGACAAGCTCAAGGCCGCCTTCGACAACATCTACACCGCGCTCGACGACGTGTCCACGTACCGCCTGCGTGCCCTCGACACCTTCGAGCGCAGCATCAACACCCTGCAGACGCAGGTGGACGGCGCGCAGAAGTACCTCGACAAGGAACGCAGCCGGGCGTCCAGCGAGGTGCAGCAGGAACTGAACCTGCCGGACCCCGGCCGCGACCTGAAGCTGTGAAGCGCGCCGCCCGCCCCCTCGCCCTGCTGCTCCTGCCGCTCGCGCTCGCCGCGTGCCGGGGCGGCGGGGACGCCACCACCCTCACCGTGCTCGGCGGCAGCGAACTCAGCGACCTGAAACCCATCCTGGACGACGTGGCCCGGCAGACCGGCGTGAAGCTCGACGTGCGCTACACCGGCACGCTCGACGGCACGGAACAGCTCCTGGGCGGCGCCAGACCGGACCTCGTGTGGTTCTCCAGCGCCCGCTACCTGCAGCTGCAGAACGGCCTGCAGGGCCGCGTGCTCGCCAGCGAGAAGATCATGCTGTCCCCCGTCGTGCTGGGCGTCAAGGCGTCCAGCGCCCGCCGCTGGGGCTGGACGTCCGGCAGCGTCAGCTGGAAGGACATCGCGCAGAAGGCCGCCAGCGGCGACCTGAAGTACGGCATGGCGAACCCCGCCGCCAGCAACAGCGGCCTGTCCGCCCTGATCGGCGTGGTCGCCGCCGTGAGCGGCAAGGGCGACGCCATCACGGCCGCCGACGTGACCGCGCCCGCTCTGCGCGGCTTCTTCCGGGGGCAGGCGCTCACCAGCGGCAGCAGCGGCTGGCTGTCGGACGCGTACCTGCACGACCAGGATCGCCTGAACGGCCTCATCAACTACGAATCGGTCCTGCTGAGCCTGAACGCCAGCGGCAAACTCCGCGAGCCGCTCACGCTCATCTACCCGAAAGACGGCCTGATCACCGCCGACTACCCCCTGATGCTCCTCAACAAGGACCGGCAGGACGCGTACCAGAAGCTCGTCGACGCCCTGAAGAGCACGGACGTGCAGCGCCGCATCCTGCAGGAGACGCGCCGCCGCCCCGTCAACCGCGCCGTCCCGCTCACCGCCGACTTCCCGGCCGGACTGACCATCGAACTGCCGTTCCCCGGCAGTGGAGGAGCCGTGAACGCCGTCCTGAACGCGTACCTGCAGGACACGCGCACGCCCGCCAACACCATCTTCGTGCTCGACACGAGCGGCAGCATGGGCGGGCAGCGCATGGAGGCGCTCAAGGCGGCGCTGCTCGGCCTGAGCGGCGCGGACGGTACCCTGACCGGCCGCTTCTCCAACTTCGCGAACCGCGAGCGCGTCACCTTCATCCCCTTCAGCTCCGGCGTGCAGACCCCGCAGACCACCGAGATCGGCCCTCAGAAGGCGCAGGCCCTCACGGAACTGCAGTCGCGCGTGCAGGCCCTCCAGCCGGGCGGCGGCACCAACATCTACGGCGCGCTCGAAGCGGCGTACGCCGAAGCCGCGCACGCCCCGCCCGGACGGTACACCAGCATCGTCCTCATGACGGACGGCGAGAGCAACGAGGGCCCCAGCGCCCGCGACTTCAGGCGGGCGTACGACGCCCTGCCCGGCAGCGTGAAGGCCGTGCGGACCTTCACCATCCTGTTCGGCGACGCGAGCCGCGACGCCATGAACGAGATCGCCACCCTGACGGGTGGCCGCACCTTCGACGGCACCAGCGACCTGCAGGCCGCCTTCAAGCAGATCCGGGGCTACCAGTGACCCGCCCCGCCACCCCGCCCCGCCCGGCCGGAGCGCCATGCGGTACCTGAGCAGCACCCGTCACCTCGTCGGCGCGGCCCTCGCCCTGCTGGGCCTCGGCGCGCACTTCGCCGGACTGCTCGGCACGTGGTGGCTGCCCATCGTGCTCGGCCTGTACGTGCTCGGCGTGCTCGTCACGCCCGCCCGCACCCGCGCCGACGTGCTGACGGCGCAGCAGGCCCGTGCCGACGACCTCGGCGCGGACCTCACGCGCTTCGTGAACTCCCTGCGCGGCCAGGTGCCGCCCGCCCTGCTGGAACGCACGCAGCACATCGCTCGGCAGCTGCAGGCGATCCTCCCGCGCCTCGCCGCACTCGAACAGGCGGGCGACCCGAACGCCTTCACGGTCCGGCAGATCATCACCGACTACCTTCCCGGCACGTTCCGCAACTACCTGAACATCCCGCCCGCCCTGCGCGCCCAGGCGAGCGCCCGCCTGGGCCGCAGCCCCGACGCGCTCGTGCAGGAGCAGCTCGACCTGCTCTCCAGCACCCTCGACCGCGTCACGCAGGACACCGTCAGCGGCGACGCCGACGCCCTGCAGGCCAACGGGCGCTTCCTGAAGGAGAAGTTCGGGAAGCCGGAACTCGAACTGTGACGCGCCCCCCACGCCCCCCACGAAGGCGGGCCTTGTTGCAGAGGGCCTCGCCCGCATCCGGTAGGCTGAACGCGTGAAACTGTACACCAAGACCGGAGACGGCGGACAGACCGGCCTGTACGGCGCGGACCGCGTCAGCAAGGGCCACCCGCGCGTCGAAGCGTACGGCACCGTCGACGAACTCAACAGCCTCCTCGGCCTCGCCCGTGCCCACAACACCCGCTCCCACAAGCCCGACGCGGACCTCGACGCGGACCTCGAACACCTGCAGAACGCCCTCTTCGACCTCGGCGCGGACCTCGCCACCCGCAACGACAGCCCCTACAGCAAGAACATCGCCCGCATGGACGAGCAGGACGTCACGCACCTCGAAACGCTGATCGACCGCTACCAGGACGGCGTGCCGCCCCTCACGCAGTTCATCCACCCCGGCGGGACGCCCGCCGCCGCGACCCTGCAGGTGGCGCGCAGCGTCGCCCGCCGCGCCGAACGCGACGTGATCCGCCTGATGGAGCACGAGGCCGTGAACCTGCAGGCGCAGGTCTACCTGAACCGCGTGTCGGACCTGCTGTTCATCATGGCGCGCGCCGCGAATGCCCGCGCGGGCATCCACGAAGCGGAATGGCACGTCAAGAAACGCCGCTGAGCGTGACACCGCGGCAGCACCGGACGACCCGCCCTCCCGCTGGCCTCAACTGATCTCGTCCGACGTCGGCGCTCCGTCTCTTCGGGGTGCCGACGTCACTGCACCTTCAGGAAGCGCAGGATGCCGGTCGCGATGGCGCTCGCGAGGCGGTCCCGGTACCCGGCCTGCGCGAGCTTCGCGCCCTCGGTGGGGCTGGTCCCGAACCCTACCTCGGTCAGGACGGCAGGCACGGTGGGGTTGCGGATCACGTAGAAGGCGTCCGACTGCACGCCACGGTTCTCGGCGCCCGTCTGCGCGATGAGCTGCGACTGGATGCTGCGTGCCAGCTGCGCGCTGAACGCGAGTTTCGCCTGCGAGAGCAGATCGCCCACCAGGTTCTGCGCGTTGCTGCTGGCCTTGCGGGTGAGTTCCTGCCCGATGCTGCCACCACCGTTCTCCTGCACGGCGATGGAGCGTTTGCTGCCGGGCAGGGTGCTGCCGAAGTAGTACGTCTCGATGCCGCTGGCGCTGCTGCTGCCGCTGTTGACGTGAATGCTGATGTACGCGTTCACGGTCCCGGCACTGGCGAGGCGCGAGCGCCGGTCGAGGTCGGTGCGTTTGTCCACGGACAGCTGCGTGTCGCTGGAGCGCACCATGATGACGTTCACGCCGCGCGCCGTGAGGTACCCGCGCACGCGCTGCGCGACGTCCAGCGTCACTTCCTTCTCGGTCACCCAGCGGCTCACCATGCCGGGGTCGACGCCGCCGTGCCCCGCGTCGAGCACCACGCTCAGGCGCGGGCGGGCGACGGTGCTGGCAGGCTGGATGACGGGCCGGGCCGGGACGCCGCTCGTGGCGGTCGCTGCGGGCCGGGCCGCGCTGGCGGGCGCGGGCCGCGTCCCGGTGGGCAGCGGCACGTCGATCACGAGCCGGGCGGGCTGGCCGTTCCCGGCCGGGTACACCTGCGCGGCGGCGTCCGTGACGCCCGCCGCGAGCTGCACGCTGACGCGCGACCCCTCCACGGTGTACGACGCGACGCCCGGCTCGGCGAGCGTGCCCTGCTCGGCGCGCAGCGGCACCCTGAGCGTGACGGTCAGGACGCGGTTGCCGCCGCTGCCGCTGCTGAGGGCGGTGCTGACGGTGCTCGGGCCGGGCAGGTCGAACACGAGGCGCGTGAAGCCCTCGTGCGTGCCGATGCGCGGCGCGGCGCTCGCCCGGCCCGAGTGGGGGAGGGCGGGGAGGGTCAGTCCGGCGAGCGTCAGGCCGGTACTCAGCAGCAGGATGGTGGAGCGCTTCACTGGGCGCGAGTGTAGCGGATTCCAGGTGAGGAGGTCACAGAAGTTTCTCACCTTCACGCGCGCACGCTCACGCGGGGAGGTGCATGATGGAGCCATGACGGCCAACCGCACGCCACGTCCCCACCGCCTGCCCGTCCTGACGCTGCTCGCGGCCCTGACCGTACCGTTCGCGGCGCACGCCATCACGCTCGGCGGCTTCCAGATCCAGGCGCGCGGCGCGCAGTCGCTGAACCTCGAGACGGGCCGCACGGACCTCCCGCAGGGCGGCACCGCCACCGACGCGGCGCACGGCCTGACCCTGCAGGGCCGCACCATGAGCTACGAGGCCGGCAGGAGCCTGCGCGCCACGGGCGTCACGATCCGCACGGCGGGCGGCGGGAACCTGCGGGCCGACACCGTCACGTACGACGTGCCGGGCGGCAGGCTCGACGCCAACGGCCACCTCGCCTTCCAGAACAGCGCCCTGAAGGACCTGACGGCCCGCACCGTGCGTCTCGACACCCGCAGCGGCGCAGTCGTCGCGACGGGCGGCGTCACGGCCCGCACGCCCGCCCTGAAGGCCGACCGGGTCGTCGTGCTGGACGGCGGCAAGCTGGTGCTGCTCAGCGGCAATTACACGCTCACGTCCGCCGGGACGCGCTACGCGAAGGCCGGGAGCCGCGCCGTGCTGCTCCTGAACGGCACGAACGGTCGCCAGACGGCCACGGCGACTCCCCCGGCCGCCGTGCTCGCCCGCTTCGCACCTTACCTGAACTGACCCGCGCGTCCGGTCAGGGCGCGGTCGGCATGGCCGGGCGTGCCGCCGTGGGTGCCGCTGCCGCGTCCGGCTGCACGTGTCCGCCGTCCCCTTCCAGCAGCACGGTCTTCATGGCCGCGTTGATCCACGCGAAGGCCGCGCCGGTGTTGTGCATGGTGTACTCCTGGTCCGCGCCATGCTGCATGAAGGCGTACACGACGTCCTCGCCGCCCGCCGTGTGCAGGTACCCGCTGAAGGTCAGGAGGCGCCAGCCGTTGCCGCCCTTGCCGCCCCAGTACGTGACGGGCGCCTGCAGGCGCGTGCGGCCGAAACCGGTCGCCATGACGCTGCGCTGCATCTGCTGCGCGTCCGCGCTCAGGCCGCTGCGCAGGAATTCCGCCGCGACGAGGTGAGCGAACTCGGCGGGCGTGCTGACGTTCTGCGTGCCGAGGTCCGTGTCGGGCGCGTACCGGTGATCGAAGTAGTCGTTCAGACGCCGCTGCAGCACGTCCGCGCGGTTGCGTCTCGCGTCCTCGTCGAGCGCCTGCGCGGCCCGCAGCAGTTCCGGCCCGCGCAGCGACGCGAAGGCGGCCGCGCCAGGGAAATTCCCGGACAGGCCCGCCTGCGCCGTCCACCAGTCCTTGGTGGGCAGGATCAGGCGCGTGCGGCACAGGCCCAGCGTGTCCGCCACGTCCTGCACGGCCTGCAGGCCCACCCGGCGGTGCAGCAGGTCGGTGGCGGTGTTGTCGGAGTTGTGGATCATGCGGGCGGCCAGGGTGGGCACGTCGCTGTGATCGTAGGGGTAGTTGCCGAGGCTCTGCGTGCCGGGCGTCACTTCGAACGTCTCGGACAGGCGCAGGGTGCCCGCGTCCTTCTGGCGCAGCACGGCCCACAGGACCGCCTGCTTGTACGTGCTCGCCAGCGGGAACACGCCGTCCGGGTCGTGCGACACCACCCGGCGCGGCTGCAGCGTGACCGGGTCGACCACGGCGACGTACAGCCCGAGCCGCCCGGACAGCCGGGGCGGCGGGGCGGGCGCTTCCGTCCCGGCAGGAGCGTTCAGGCACGGTGTGCCCTGCGTGACCTGCACGCCGCCCGCCCCGGCCGTGCCCGTGACGCCTCCCGCCTGCATGGCGGCGCGAGCCCGTCCCGGCAGGAGCGGGTCTGTCCCGCTGCCTGCCCGGTTCAGCCACGCCGTCCCGCCCGCCAGGGCCACCAGGGCCAGCAGCACGTAACGGCCCTTGTTGCGCAGGCGCCGCGGTGCCTGCAGACGCATCAGTTCAGGGGTTCCAGCGCCAGCCCGTACGTGCCGGGACCGGCGTGCGTGGCGATCACCGCGCCGAACTTGTGGTTGCCGAAGTCCTCGATGCCGCTGCCCGCCAGCGTGGCGCGCATCTCCTCCAGCGTCGCCTCGCCGCCGTCCGTGCAGATGAACGACGCACGGACCGGGCCGTGCTGCTGCGCGTAATCGCGCGCGAACTGCACGATGTCCGCCTGCGCCTTCTTCGCGCCGCGCGCCCGGCCCGCCGCGTCGACCTTGCCGCCACGCACCGCCAGGATCGGCTTGATGTTCAGCAGGCCGCCCAGCAGGGCCGCCGCGCCACCGATGCGGCCGTTCATGCGCAGGAAATCCAGCGTGTCCACCGTGAAACGGATGACGGCGTTCGCCTGCACGCGCTCCAGGGCCGTCACGATCTCCGCCATGCTGCGGCCCTCGCGGCCCATCTGCGCGGCGCGGATCGCCTGCATGCCCAGACCCATCGCGGTCGTGTGGCTGTCCAGCACCGTGACCTTCCCGCCGAAGTCCTGCGCGGCGAGGCGGGCGCTGCCGACCGTGCCGGACAGCTGACCGCTGATGTGGACGCTCAGCACCTCGTCCGCCGTTTCGAGCGCCCTGCTGTACGCCTGCGCGAACTCGGCCGGGCTGGGCTGCGAGGTGGAGGGCGTCTTCTTGCCTTCGCGCAGGCCCTTGAAGATGTCCGCGGGCGTGATCTCCAGACCGTCCTTGTACATCTGGCCGCCGAACAGGACGTACAGGGGCACGGAGACGATGGCGTGTTGCTGCTGCTCCTCCAGCGTCAGGTCGCTGGTGGAATCGGTCACGATGGAGATCATGACGCGCAGTGTAGCGTGTGCCGCAGGCCTCTGCAGGGCAGCCCCGCACGCCGCGCGCGGCCCCCGCGCGAGGCTGCACACCCGTCCCGGCCGCCCGGAATCTAAGGATTTGCGTACCGTTCAGGCCCCACTTTCCCAGGACCCGCCCCCGGCATCGGCGTACACTGAACGCATGCTGCCCCTCCTGAAACAGGTGCTCGACAACTTCAACCTGGACGTGGACCCCTCCCTCACGCCAGAGCAGAACACCGAGGAAGTCATCCGGGGCGCGGCGCTGCTCGCGGGCGCCATCGCGGTCGAACCGCTCCCCTTCGCGGACCTGCTGCTCATCACGCCGCTGCAGGTGAAGATGGTGCTGCACATCGGCAAGATCTACGGCTTCGAGGTGAGCGCTGCCCGCGCCCGCGAGATCGTGCAGGAACTCGGCGTGACCGTCGCGTACGGCATGGCCGCCCGGCAGGTCATGCGCGGCCTCGCCAAGCTGGCCCTGCCGGTCATCGGGGGCGTCATCACGGCGCCCGCCGTGTACGGCTGGACGTACGTGCTCGGCCGGACCGCCGAAGCGTACTTCCAGCGTCGCCGCGACGGCCTCCCGTTCGGCAGGCCGCAGCAGATTCAGGTGTCGCAGGAGGCCCGCAAGGCGAGCCGCAACATCCTGCCGAGCGCCGACGATTTCACGGACCTCGCCCGCGAACTCCGCAAGCGCGCCGAGGACCGCGACAAGGACGGCTCGGGCGGCCCCGGCCGTCCCATGAACTGAGCGTGACCATTCCACAGGTCGGGCGCGCTCCCTGTGCCGTGGTCCGTCAGGGCCGCGTCAGGGTGAGGCTGCTATCGTGAAGGCATGAGCGACCAGCCGGACCTTTCCGTGGCGGTGGACGTCCGGTACCGCCCCGACCACTCCCGGGACGGCCGCTGGCTGTTCCAGTACGTCATCACCATCGAGAACCGCGCCGACGAGAGCTGGCAGGTCCTCGCGCGCGAGTGGACCATCACGGACGGCGAGGGCCGCGTCACGCAGGTGGCCGGTGAGGGCGTGGTCGGCCAGACGCCCGTCCTCGCGCCGGGCGGCGTGTACGTATACGACAGCTTCGTGACGCTGCAGGTCGCGCCGGGCCGCATGGAGGGCCGCTACCGCGTCCGCAACGCCTGGGGCCACGAGGCGTGGGCGCCCATCCCGCCCTTCGTCCTGGCCCTCCCGGACGGCGTGCCCGGCGGGGACTCCGGGCAGGGCCGGGTCCTGAATTGACGCCCGGACCCCTGCACGTCCGCCCGCTCACCCGCGAGGACGCGCCCGAGTACCGCGCGTTCCGCCTCGCGGGCCTGCAGGAAGCGCCCCTCGCCTTCGGACGCAGCGCCGAGGAATACCGCCACGAGACCCTCAGCGCCGTCGCGGACGCCCTGCAGGAACTGCCGGGCAAACGCGTCACGCTCGGCGCGTTCCTGCACGGCACACTGGTCGGCGCGGTCACCGCCCTGCGCAACCCGGCCCTCAAACAACGCCACAAAGGCAGCATCTACGCCGTGTACGTCGTTCCACACGCGCGCGGCCAGGGCACCGCCGACGCACTCTTCACGCACCTGCTCGCCTGGGCCAGGTCCGCCGGACTGCTGCAGGTCACGCTGAGCGTCAGCGTCCCACAGGTCGCCGCGCGCCGCGTGTACGCCCGCCACGGCTTCACGGTGTACGGCCTGGAACGCCGCGCCATGCGCGTGGACGGACAGGACGTGGACGAGGAACTCATGGTGCGCTTCCTGGACACCTGATTGACCCGCCCGAACACCGTGTCCGGAAGCAGGCGTGACCAGCGGCGTGCCCAGGGATCAGCCCTGGGGGAGCGTGACCTCGACGCGGGTGCCCTGACCCACGGCGCTCTGCACGCGGTACACGCCTCCGCGCGCCTCGATGCGTTCGCGCATCTGCGTGAGGCCCAGTCCGCCCGCGCTCGACACGCGCCCGCTGACCAGGGCCGGGTCGAAGCCCTGCCCGTCGTCCTGCACGGTCAGGCTGACGCGCGCCCCGCCGCGCAGCGTGACGTCCACGCTTGTGGCCCGCGCGTGCTTCGCGACGTTGTTCAGGCTCTCCTGCAGGATCCGGAAGATGACGGCCTCGTCGCCCGGTGCGAGCGACACCTCGCCGTCCACCGTCAGCTGCGCGCGGACGCTGTTCTGCTCCCCGAAATCCAGCACGTAGCGCCGCACCGTTTCCAGCAGTCCGTACCGTTCCAGGTCGATGGGCCGCAGCGCGAAGATGCTGCGCCGCACCTCGCGGATCTGTTCGCGCAGCAGGCTGCTGGCCGCGCGGACCTCCTGCACGGCCCGGTCCGGCTGCGTCAGGATCTGGCGCTCCACGAGGTCCAGCCGGATCGCGCAGAACGCCAGGGACTGCGCGACGCCGTCGTGAATTTCGCGCGCGATGCGGCTGCGTTCCTCCTGCGTGGCGACCTCCTCGCTGTGCAGGTACGCCCGGGCGTTGCGGACGGCGAGCGTCGCCTGGGACGCGAGCAGCGCCAGCAGCGGGACGCGCATGCCGGAGAACGCCGACTCGCGTTCCGAGCCGAGCACGATGACGCCCACCAGGCCGTCCTCGCCGCGCATGGGGAGGCCCAGGGCGCTGCGGGTGCCGGGCAGCACGTCCTGCGCTTCGGCCTCGGACGCCGTGACGGGCAGGCCGCCCTGACCGACCCGCTGCACGAAGGCGGGCACCGTGCCGCCCGTCTTCACCTCGCGGTCGCCGTTCTGGAAGTACTCCTGCCGCAGCACGCCGTCCGCGTCCGTCAGGTAGGCGGCGCGCGAGCCTGCGCCGACGCGTTCGGCCATGTTGCCGGTCACGCGGGCGAGCAGGCGGCGCATGTTGCGTTCCGCGCGGATCGACTGGTCCACCTCGTACAGCGTGATGAGGTCCCGGCTGCGCTGCTGCGCGCTGTACAGGGCCGCGCCGACCTCCGCGCCGATCGCTTCGGCCAGGGCGCGCGTGTCGCTGCGGGGCGGCGCGTCGAAGTACAGGCTCATCTGCCCGAGCCGTTCCTGTCCGGCCAGTTCGTGCTCCTGGCGTCCGCCGCCCGTGCTGAGCGGCACGATCAGTTCGCGCAGGTCGGCACTCGGGGATTCCAGCAGGGTGCTGCCGCGCGCGGAGCCGCTCACGGGGCTGCTGAGTTCCAGGCCCGCGAGGTTCAGGCGGGCGTGCGTGGCGCCCGTGGCGCGCACCGCGCCCTGCGCGGCGACCTGCAGCAGCGCTTCGAGGTCCGGGGCGTCCGCCACCTCGCGCATCAGGGTCTGCACGGCCTCCAGGCGTTCGTTCTGCGCGCTGAGCTGCAGGTACAGCTGCCGGAGTTCCTGTTCGGCCCGTTCGCGGGCGCGCGCGCCGTCCGCGATCCACTGGATGGTGAAGAACGTCGCGAGCGGCCCCACCAGCCCGTAGAACAGCAGGTGAGCCGTGAGTTCCACCGTGCGGTCCAGCACCTGCCGCACGAGCAGTTCGTACGCCACGACCACCAGCACGATGAGTGCGGGCAGGATGCTGCGCGAGAATCCCAGCCGCCGCGAGAGCGGCGTGCTGAAGGTGGACTGCGTTTCGCTGGCGGGGAGGCGGTCCTGAACGGTCACGCCCGCAGTCTAGAGCGCCGCCGCGCCGGGAAAAGCGTCGGGGGCGCTCAGGCCGTCGTGTCGTCGCCCGCGCCGGTCCCCGCGTCGTCCTCTGCCAGCTGCGAGGGCCGCAGGCGCGGGGCGGGCAGGGGAGGCAGGCCCGCCACCTTGCGCGCCTCGCTGATCTTCCAGCGCACCTGCCGCAGCAGGCCCCGGAAGAGGCGCGTCTCGGCGGTGTTCAGCAGGCCGCGGTCCATCCAGTGCCGCCACAGGCGCAGGGTGTGCGTGGCGCGCACCTCGTCCGTGTACCCGGTGATGAGCATCGTGTCGCGCAGGTGGGCGTACAGGCCGTCCATCTCTTCGCGCGTGGCGAGCTTGCGGGTCGGGGCGGCCTCCGTGACGTCCTGCCCCTGCAGGAACTCGTAGCACACCAGCAGCACGGCCTGCGCGAGGTTCAGGCTGGCGTAGTCGGAGGTGGGGATGCGGACGCTCGCCTGGCACAGTTCGAGGTCCTCGTTGGACAGGCCGGACTCCTCCGGCCCGAACACCAGGGCGGGCGCGTGGGCCTGCCGCACCAGGGGGCGCAGCGTGGCGGGGTGCACGGGGTCCGGCAGGTCCGCGCGGTTGCGGGCGGTCGTGCCGATGCACAGGTCCCGGTCCGCGAGCGCCTCGGCGAGCGTGTCGTACAGCCGCGCGCCGCGCAGGACCGCTTCGGCGTGCACGGCCATCGCGACGGCGCCCGAGTCGAGGTGGTCGCCGCGCGGCGCGACGAGCCGCAGGTCGCTGGCGCCCATGTTCAGCATGGCGCGTGCCGTGGCGCCCATGTTGCCGGGCGTCTTGGGCGACACGAGCACCACCGCGAGGTGAGGCGCGGCCGGTTGCGGGTTGCCGGGCCGGGGGGCGGCCTGCGCGGCGGGGTCTGGGACGGGAGGGACGCTCGGGGAGGAGGACTGCTCGGACACCCGCGTACTGTACACCCGCCGCATCTCTTCCGTCCCCCGGAAGTCAGGGTTTCCGGGCGGGCGCGAGTGCCATGACGGGGTTCATGAACACGATGGCGTGCGGCACGGGGCGCGACTGCACCCGGCGGGAAGAGTGCCCGACTGCCAGGGCGCGCGACCCGTAGATGAGGCTGGTGCTGTACCCGCTGTCCATCAGGACCGCTTCCTGCGCGCCCGCCTGCTGGGCGATCCGTGCCAGGCGTTCGCTGCTGACGGGCGTGATGGTGGCCCCCGCGATGCTCAGCCCGTCGCGCGTCACGCCGAAGAACACGCGTGGCCGGACCTGCTGCGCGTCGCTGGGCGCGTGCGTCATCATCTGCGCGCGGCTGAGCGCCTGCCCGCCGTGCACCAGCCACGCGCCCGCCAGGAAGGCGTCCGTCATGCCCGGAAGGAGCGCCTGCACGTCCGCCTTGCTGTTCATGGTGCGCGGATCGAAGGCTGTCACCATGAACCGCGAGTGCGACCACGCCACGAGCGGGCGGCCCTGGATCTTGCGGAACTTGCTGGGGTCGGACTCCGACAGGAAGTGCCCGCCGGGCGTGAGGAGCGGCCCGAGCATGTTGGAGTCGTTGGAGGCGATGGCGGCGTCCTTGAAGAAGGTGCCGTTCACGCCCGCCACCGCGCCCGACGCGCGGATGAACTCGCCGACGCTGCTGCGCCACAGCACGTGCCTGCTGACCGGCTGCCCGCCGCGCAGCAGCGCGACGCGCGTGACCCCCACCTGCCCCTCGCTGAGCTGCACGGGCCGGTCCTCGCGCAGCAGCGTCGTGAAGACCGGCGCGGGCACCGGCACCTGCAGCGCCACGCGCGGCGGGACCGGGACGGGCAGGGGGCCCTGCTCGTACTCCGGGTACGGCCACTCGGGCGCGGGCCGGGCCGCCGTCCGGAGGGTGGGGGGCGCGCCTGCCGTGCGGTGGGTGACGAGCAGGGTGAGGGAGACCGCGGCCAGCAGCAGGCCGGCGGTGGTCAGGAGGGGACGGGCGCGCATCTGCGGTCAGTGTAGGCCCCGAGGGTGAGGGAACGGTCAAGCGCGGCGGGGGGGGAGGGCGGTCCGGGGACACCCCCCCAAATACACCAATTGGTGTACACGGTACACCAGTTGTCACCCCCAGCGTGACGATTTCAGGCTTGAACGGGAGCGATTCCACCCAAATAATGGGGGAAATCACGACCTGAAAACAAAGTTGCTACTTCACGGAGGGACAGACCATGACCACGATGAACGAACACGAAGTGACCCTGAACCTCCCCCTGAACCCGGGCAGCATTCACCACAACCCCACCGTCGCCGAACTGTACGAGGCCGCCATCCGGCGCGGCGAGGGCCACATCAGCGAGGGTGGCCCCCTCGCCGTCCGCACCAACAAGACCGGCCGCAGCCCTAAGGACCGCTTCATCGTCGAGGACGACCTCACGCGCGGCGCCGTCTGGTGGGGCGGCTTCAACACCCCCATCGCCCCCAGCGTCTTCGACGCGCTCCTCACGCGCATGGAAGCCCACACGGACGGCCGCGAACTGTTCGTGCAGGACCTGTACGCCGGGACCGACCGGGAGCAGCGCATCGGCGTGCGCTTCATCCAGGAGATGGCGTACCACTCGCTGTTCGTCCGCAACATGTTCGTCCGCCCCACCGGTGACGACCGCGACACCTTCCAGCCGGACTGGACAGTCCTGAACCTCCCCAGCTTCCACGCCGACCCGGCCCGCGACGGCACCCGCACCGACACCTTCATCCTCGTGAACTTCACGCGCCGCATGGTCCTGATCGGCGGCACCGAGTACGCCGGCGAGAACAAGAAAGCCATCTTCGGCGTCCTGAACTTCCTGCTGCCCGAGGTGGGCGTCATGCCGATGCACTGCTCCGCGAACGTCGGCAGGGACGGCGACGTCGCCCTGTTCTTCGGCCTGTCCGGCACCGGCAAGACCACCCTCTCGGCCGACCCGGAACGCGCCCTGATCGGCGACGACGAGCACGGCTGGACGGACCGCGGCGTGTTCAACTTCGAGGGCGGCTGCTACGCCAAGGTCATCGGCCTGAACCGCGACGCGGAACCTGCCATCTACCGCACCACCCACATGTACGGCACCGTCCTCGAGAACGTCGTCCTGCGCGGCGACCACACCGCCGACCTCGACGACGGCTCCCTCACCGAAAACACCCGCAGCGCCTACCCCATCGAGTACATCGACAACATCGTCCCCGAGGGCCTCGCCGGGCACCCCAGGAACATCGTGTTCCTGACCGCCGACGCGTTCGGCGTCCTCCCGCCCCTCAGCCGCCTGACCGAGGAGCAGATGATGTACCAGTTCATCTCCGGCTTCACCGCCAAGATTCCCGGCACCGAACAGGGCGTCGTGGACCCCGAACCGACCTTCAGCACCTGCTTCGGCGCACCGTTCATGCCCCGACACCCCGGCGAGTACGCCCGCCTGCTCGCGCAGAAGGTCCGCGCCAGCGGCGCCCGCGTGTGGCTCGTGAACACCGGCTGGACCGGCGGCAAGTACGGCGAAGGCAAACGCATGAGCATCGCGCACACCCGCCGCCTCATCAACGCGGCCCTCAACGGCGAACTCGACGACGTGCCCTTCGTGCAGGAGCCGAACTTCGGCCTGAGCATCCCCACCCGCGTGCCCGGCGTGCCCGCCGAGGTCCTCGACCCGCGCACCGCCTGGGCCGACCCCGCACGGTACGACCAGACCGCCCGCAGGCTCGCCGGAATGTTCCGCACGAACTTCGAACGTTTCTCTGCAGGGGTGGACGCCGCCGTCACCGACTGCATGCCCACCCCCGCCTGACCCGTCACCCCACCGCGCCCCCCGGCAGGCCCGCCCCGATCTTCACGGTCCGGGTGGACGGGCCGCCTTCTGTGAGGACCTTCAGGTTCTCTTCATGCACCCGGGAGTACACTTCTGCAATGAGCTCCCCCACATCGGTCCCGGCGACCCACGCCCCCGACGCCGGAACGACCCGGACCGAACCCGAACAACCGGCACAACAATCCCTGCCCGCAGACTGCAAGGTCGCCGGCCTCGCCGTGTACGTCGACGTGGACGAAACCCTGCTGCGCCACTACGGCACGCGACAGATCCCCATCCCCAGCGTCATCAAACAGATCAAGGCCCTCCACAAGCAGGGCGCCGAACTGTACTGCTGGTCCTCCATGGGCGCCGCGTACGCCCGCCAGTGCGCCGAGACGTGCGGCGTCGCCCACTGCTTCCAGGCGTTCCTGCCCAAACCGAACATCATCGTGGACGACCAGCAACCCAAAGCGTGGCGGCGCATCCTGCACGTCCATCCCAGCCAGTGCAGCTCCCAGACCACCGTCGACGAGTACCGCGAGGAACTCAGGAAACCCCGCCCGCTCTGACGGTTCCCTCACCTCATCCCGCGTCCGCTCCGCCGTCCTCCTGCGCCTGCAGGATCAGCCCGCGCAGGTAGAAGTCCCAGCACTCGTCCGGCCACGCCGCGTAGATGACGCGGCGGTTGCCTGCGTCCGCCGCGTCGAGCGCCTGCCCGATCGCCCGGTAAAAACGGCTGCCCTGCTCCTGCATGGCGCGCGCCGTCCAGTACGTGACGCTCCGCATGAGCACCTGCACGCGGCGCTCCGCGTCTGCCGGGACTTCACCTGCCGCCGTGCCGTGTGGCGTGGTCATGCCTCAGTGTGGCACGCGCCCGCACTCACCGATGACGCGCCGTTCTCATCCTCCTGCTAGCCTGAAGGCATGTCTGCTGTCATTGCCATCACATCCGAGAAGGGAGGCGTCGGGAAGAGCACCCTGGCGGTCCACCTTGCCGGGGCCTTCGCGGAACGCGGGCTGCGCGTGACCCTCGTGGACGAGGACGGCCGCGTCGGCTCCAGCGTCGGCTGGTCCCGGCGCGGTCCGGGCCTGCCGTTCCCGGTGCTGGAACCCGACGAGGTCCGCCCCAAAGCCCTGCGCGAACTGGACGCCCTCATCATCGACACGGAAGGCAGACCGAAACGCAAGGAACTGCGCGACCTGTCCGAACGCGCCGACACCATCCTCGTCCCCAGCGGCGTCAGCACCCTCGAACTGGAATCCACCCTGTCCATCGCCGACTACCTGAACAGCGAGGGCGGCGCGAGACGCAAACTGAAGGTCGTCCTCACGCGCGTCCCGCCCACCTCCGGCGCAGGCGAACGCGCCCGCGAGGACCTGCGCGAAGCGGGCCTCACCGTCACCAACACCCTCGTCCGCCAGTACGCGTCGTACCTGCGCGCCGCGGACCTCGGTGTGCTGTGCCGCGACGTGCCCGACGAACGCTCCGCGCAGGCGTGGGCAGACATCCTCAGCCTCTCCCGGGAAATCCTGTGACGCCGCACGCCAGGGAGGCCACACGTGGCTAAACGCTTCGCTTACCTGCAGGGCCAGAAGGTGCGCCGCAAGGACGCCGAGAAGATCCAGGCGGAATCGCTCGAACCGCTCGAAACCGTGTACATCCGCAAGGAAACGTTGCGCGCCGTGTGGCGCAAACTCGGCAAGGGCCGCGACGGGAACCTCAACGAACTGATGGAGGACCTCCTGCACCGCTGGCTGAACGAACAGGAACAGAAGACCAGCGACCTGATGGGCGTCCTCGCCCGCCAGAAAGGCAGCGGACGGGACTGACGATGCCCGGCGCGACCACGCCCGCCCGCACGCCAGGAGCGGCCCGGCCCGCATGATCCCCAGGCCCGCCGCCCTCCACCCCGCCCACCCGTGGGCCTTCTGGACCTTCCTGACGGCCCTCGCGCTGCTCACGCCGGGCCTGCTGCACCCCCAGACGTGGAGTTTCCTGTCCGGCGTGGACCTGATCTTCCACGAGGCCGGACACGTCCTGTTCATGCCGTTCGGAGAGACGCTGTACCTGATGGGCGGCTCGCTCTTCCAGGTGCTGCTCCCGCTCGCGCTGGCAGGCGTGTTCCTGTGGCGCGGCGAGGGCGTCTCCTGCGCCGCGCTGCTCCTGTGGACCGCGCAGAGCCTCGGGAACGTCAGCGTGTACGTCGCCGACGCCCAGGCGCGCCTGCTGCCCCTGCTGGGCGACGACCCCGACAGCCACGACTGGTGGCAGCTGCTCGGCAGCTGGAACGCCCTCGCCGCGAGCCACACCCTCGGGAACCTCCTGTGGTTCCTGAGCATCGTCACCGCGCTCGCCGCCGTGTGGACCGCGTACATCGGCACCCGCTTCGGAAGCACGGGCGGGCGGAACGCCTAACCGGGCGTTCCCGCGACCCTCAGCACGCCGTCCTGCCGGAAGGACCGCAGGAACTGCGCCTCGACCCGCAGGGACTCCTGCCTGGCCGCATGGGCATGGCTCAGGTGCAGAGAGAGCGTCCCGTGCCCGTCCAGGTCCAGCAGGCGGACGTGCAGCGTGCCGTGACCGGTCCAGGCGGCCGCGCCCGCCCAGTGCATCGGCGGGAGCAGCGTGTCTCTGGCGCGCGGCCCTGCGGTCGTGTGCGTCGTCCAGTCCCCGAACCCCGCGCGGTGCGCGTAGGTGCCGTGCGTGAATGTCAGCGTGAGCGGCACGTCCGGCCCGATGTCGCCGAAGCGGACGCCCTCCAGCCCCCAGTCGTTTGCGGGAAAGCTGAAGCGGCGACCGGCGAGCCTGCCCGCCGACACGGAAGTGTGGTCGCCGCCCGGGACGGGAACGCCGAGGCTGGCGCACCGCGCCCGCAGTGCCGTGAGTGCCGCGTCGTCCGCCGGGAGCGGCCCGCTCCTGAAGGCGGGCAGGAGGTGCGTCCACACCTGATCCAGCACGGCCTGCATGTCCTCCACCGACGACAGCAGCGCGAGCACCGCCCCCTGTTCCGGCATCACCAGCGCGAACTGCCCGAACGCGCCGTCGGCCCGGTACGCGCCGTGACGGCACCGCCAGAACTGAAATCCGTACCCCTGCGCCCAGTCGCCCGCGCCCGGTGCTGCCGCGTCCCCGCTGCTCACCTGCGCGCACGTCGCCTGTTCCGCCCAGCCCGCCGGGAGAAGCTGGCGGCCCTCCCATACGCCGCGCTGCAGGTACAGTTGCCCCAGTCGCGCCAGCGCCGAGACGGGCAGGCTCAGGCCCCAGCCGCCGACCGTTTCCCCGGCGGCATTGCGCTCCCACGTCGCGCCCCCGATGCCCAGCGGCGCGAACAGGCGCGCCTCCAGGTACTCCAGCAGGCGCAGGCCGCTGCGTTGCTCCACCAGGGCCGAGAGCATGAAGGTCGCGGCGCTGCTGTACGCGAAGTGCGCTCCCGGCGCGAACGGCACGGGCTGCGCCAGGAACGACCGCACCCACGGCTGCGGCCGCCCGTACAGCTCTCCCGTCACGTCGTCGGCGTGCCCGGTCGTCATGGTGAGCAGGTCACGTACCCGCATGGCCGCCAGCTGCCCGTCCGGCACGTCGGGCAGGTCCGCCGGGAAGAGGGTGGGCAGCGGGTCGTCCAGGCCGAAGAGGCCCTCCGCGACCGCGAACCCGACTGCCGTGGACACGAAACTCTTGCTGACCGAGTACAGCGCGTGCGGGGCGTCCAGCCTGAAGGGACGCCACGCCGCCCGCACGAGCGTCCGCCCGTGACGCAGCAGTTCGAGGGCGTGCAGTTCCAGTCTCGCCTCCTCGCAGCCGTTCAGGAACTGCAGGACGGCGCGGGACGGGAGGCCCGCCGACTCGGGAGTCGCTTCAGCAGAGACAGGGTTCACCGCTTCACGCTAGCCCCCTGCCCGTGTGGGCGAATCGGCCATGCGGCCTGGTCGCCCCCTGCTGGCCCGGACACCAGATGTCGGGCTGCGGCGTCCGCGCCTGCCGTACGCTGAGGCATGACCGGCTCTCCCGCCCCGCTGGAACTGACTGGCCTCTCGAAACGCTTCTCCGGCGGGCAGGCCGTGTCGGACCTGTCGTTCACCGTGCGGCCGGGCGAGCTGTACGCGCTGCTCGGCACGAACGGGGCTGGGAAGACGACGACGCTCCGGATGATCGCGGGCCTGCTCGAACCGGACGGCGGGGACGTGCGCGTGTACGGGCACAGTGTCCTGAGCCATCCGCTGAGCGCGAAGCGCGTGATGGCGTACCTGCCGGACGACCCGATGCTGTACGGGAAGCTGCGCGCGCCGGAGTACCTGGAGTTCGTGGCTGGCCTGTGGGGCATTCCGGCGTCGGTGGCCGCGCCGGAAGCGCAGCGGCTGCTGGTGTGGCTGGAGTTGTGGGAGCACCGTGCGGCGCTGACGGAGTCGTTCTCGCGCGGCATGAAGCAGAAGCTGGCGCTGGCGGGCGCGCTGGTGCACTCGCCGCGCCTGATGCTGCTGGACGAGCCGCTCACCGGGCTGGACGCGGCGGCGGCGCGGCAGGTGAAGGACGCGCTGCGGGCCTTCGTGGACGCGGGGGGCGCGGTGGTGCTGACGACGCACATCATGGAGGTCGCGGAGCAGCTGTCGGACCGGATCGGCGTGATTCGCGCGGGGCGGCTCGTCGCGCAGGGCACGCTGGCGGAGTTGCGCGAGCAGGTGGGGCATGCGGGGCAGGGCTCGCTGGAGGACGTGTTCCTGGAACTGGTGGGCGCGGGTGGCCGGGGGCGGGATGTCGTCCTCTGACGCGGAGTTGAACGGGGCGTCTGGAGCTGGAGCAGGACCAGACGGCGGGCCGGGCGCGGCGCGGCCGGTGCGGCGGGGCGCGTGGCGGCCGGGGTCGCTGCCGTGGCTGATCGTGCGTCAGGTGCGGCTCGACTGGCGGTCACGCTTCGCGTCCGCGGGGACGCGCTGGATGCTGGGGTTGGGCGCGGTGCTGATCCTCGCGGTGTCGGTGGCGGTGTGGCCCTCGCGGGACGCGCTGAACGGCTCGCCGCACCTGACGGGCCTCCCGCTGCTGCTGGTGGGCGTGGTGGGGCTGGGCCTGGGGCTGCTGCTGTTCTCGGCGAGCGTGACGGCGCTGCTGGAGTCGCTGTACGAGCGGGGCGATCTGGACCTGCTGCTGGGCGCGCCGATCCCGCCGGGCGTGGTGCTCGCGTCGCGCCTGCTGGGGGTGGCGGTGTCGTCCGTGGCGCTGGTGGCGCTGCTGGCCCTCCCGCCGGTGCTGGTGGGCGTGTTCGTGGGCGTGTGGCGCGCGCTGGGCGTGCTGCCGTGGCTGATGTGCGTGTCGCTGCTGTCCACGGCGCTCGCGGCGCTGTTCACGCTGGGGCTGGTGCGGCTGGTGGGCGTGCGGTCGGCGCGCACCGTGGCGTCCGTGGTCGGCGCGGTGGGTGGCGGCGGCCTGTACCTGCTCAGCCAGTGGCAGAACATGACGGGCCACTCGGCGCTGGAGACGTCGCTCGTGGGGGGCGTGCAGGCGGGTCTGGCGGGGCGGGGCGTGCTGGGGGAGGGAAGTCCCGTCTGGATTCCCGCGCGGGCGCTGTGGCTGGAGCCGGGACCGGCCGTGATGTTCGTGGCGCTGACCCTGCTGGTGTTCGCGGGGAGTGTCGTGCTGCTGCAGGGCGCGTTCCGGAGCGGCGCGCAGCAGGCCACGTCGCACGACCGGCCTGCCGCCGGGCGCGGCGTGCAGGTCCTGACGTTCCGTCCGGGCCGCCTGGCGCTGCTGTTCAAGGAATGGCGGCTCCTGCAGCGTGACCCGCTGCTGCTGTCGCGCACGCTGCTGCAGCTGGTGTACCTGCTGCCGCTCGCGTTCACGCTGAAGCGGCAGGTGGGGGCGGGCATCGTGACGGGCAGTGTGGGCGTGCTGGCGCTCGGGTCGCTCACGGCGGGCCTCGCGCACATCACCGCGAACGCCGAGGACGCCCCGGAACTCCTGATGACGGCCCCGCAGCCCGCGGAGCGGCTGCGGCGCGTGAAGCTGCTCGCGGCCGTCCTGCCGGTCCTGCTGCTGTGGGGGGCGCTGTCCGCCCTGCTGCTCGCGCGTTCTCCGGGCGCGCAGTCGCTGCTGGGCGTGCTGCTGTCGCTGCTGTCCGTGCTGGGCAGCGCCGTGATCGTGCTGTGGTGGCCCATGCAGGTGCGCCGCGCCGACCTGTTCCGGCCCGGGCAGCGCAGCGACCTGCGGCAGTCGCTGTCCACCGTGCTGCTGCAGGGCGGGCTGGCCCTCGCGAACTTCGCGCTGCTGCACGCGCCGCTGTGGGGCGCGCTGGGCCTGACCGCCGCGCTGACGGGACCGGTCCTCGTCTACCTGCGGGGCCGCCACCTTGGCCGCTGACGCCCGCCCGCGCATGCCCTGCCCGGATGCGCGCCGCCCGGATATACGGACGCGCACGCTGTCCCCAGATCAGGGACAGGACGGGCAGCTGAGGGTGGGCGGGTATACTCAGCGGTTGGGAACGCAAGAGAACCACACCCATTCGGTCAGCTCCCCGCTGCGGGACTGACCCCACGCCTGAGGAGGCTGTACATGAAACTCCACGAGTATCAGGGCAAGGAACTGCTCCGCCGCTTCGGCGTGAACGTTCAGGACGGCAAGGTCGCCTACACCCCCGACGAGGTGCGCACCATCGCCAACGAGTACGGCCAGCCGGTCGTCGTGAAGGCGCAGGTGTACGTCGGCGGGCGCGGCAAGGCGGGCGGCGTGAAGTTCAGCCCGACGCCCGACAAGGCCTTCGAGAACGCCGAGAAGATCCTCGGCATGGACATCAAGGGCCTCACCGTCAACAAGGTGCTCGTCACCAAGGCCGTCGACATCGACGCCGGCACCGAGTACTACGTCGGCATGATCGTGGACCGCAACGTCCAGAGCTTCACGCTGATGGCCTGCGCCGAGGGCGGCATGGAGATCGAGGAACTCGCCGCCGAGCGCCCCGAAGCGATCATCCGCCACCGCGTCGATCCCGTCACGGGCCTGCGCCCCTACGAGGCCCGCGAGGTCGCCCTCAAGGCCGGCTTCAAGGGGAACCTCAACAAGATCGCCGACATCATGGTCAAGATGGCCCGCGCGGCCCTGGAACTCGACGCGAACCTCGTCGAGATCAACCCGCTGTTCATCGACGAGAAAGGCAACCCGCTCGCGCTCGACACCAAGTTCGACGTGGACGACAACGCCCTCTTCCGTCACCCGGACCTCGCCGCGCTGCGCGAGAGCGAGGCCGACCACCCCCTCGAGATCGAGGCCGCCAAGTACGGCTTCGCGTACGTGAAGCTCGACGGCAGCACCGGCGTGCTCGGCAACGGCGCGGGCATCGTCATGACCACCCTCGACGTCGTGAACCGCGTGGGCGGCAAGCCCGCGAACTTCCTCGACATCGGCGGCGGCGCGCGCGCCGACATCGTGTACAACGCCGTGAAGCTCGTCCTGAAGGACAGCGACGTCAAGAGCATCTTCATCAACATCTTCGGCGGCATCACCCGCGCCGACGAGGTCGCGAAGGGCGTCATCCAGGCCCTGCAGGAAGGCATCCTCACCAAGCCCGTCCGTATGCGTATCGCGGGTACGGCCGAGGACGAAGCGAAGGCGCTGCTCGCCGAGGTGAACAGCGACATGATCAAGATGTACCCCGACATGTTCCAGGCCGCCGAGGCTGCCGTCGAGGAGGCGAAGAAGTAATGGCGATTCTCGTGAACAAGGACAGCAAGGTCATCGTGCAGGGCATCACCGGGCGCGAGGGACTCAACCACACCAAGGCCATGCTGGCGTTCGGCACGAAGGTGCTCGGCGGCGTGACCCCCGGCAAGGGCGGCACCGAAGTCGAGGGCCTCCCGGTCTTCAACAGCGTCGCTGAAGCGGTCGACGCGCTGCACCCCGACGTGTCCATCATCTTCGTGCCGCCCTTCGGCGCGGCGGACAGCGTCCTCGAAGCGGCGCACGCGGGCGTGGAACTCATCGTGCTGATCACGGAGGGCGTGCCCACCGTCGACATGATGAAGGCCGTGCAGGAAGTCAAGGCCCTCGACGCGCAGAACCGCGCGGCGGGCGGCAAGGGCATCCGCCTCATCGGCGGGAACTGCCCTGGCCTCGTCAGCAGCGGCGAGACCAAGATCGGCATCATGCCGAACCGCATCTACGAGCAGAAGGGCCGCATCGGGCTCATCAGCCGCAGCGGCACCCTCACGTACGAGTCCGCGAAACTCCTCGGCGACGCGGGCCTGGGCACCAGCACCACGGTCGGCATCGGCGGCGACCCCGTCATCGGCACGACCTTCGCGGACGTGCTGCCCCTCTTCGAGGCGGACCCCGACACGGACGCCGTGGTCGTCATCGGTGAGATCGGCGGCGCGGACGAGGAAGCGGCAGCCGAGTACATCGCCTCCTCCATGAAGAAGCCCGTCGTGGCCTTCATCTCGGGCCGCAGCGCGCCCGCCGGGAAGCGCATGGGTCACGCCGGTGCGATCATCATGGGCAACGTCGGTACGCCCGAAAGCAAGCTCGCGGCCTTCGCGGCCGCCAACGTGCCGGTCGCGGACACCATGCCGCAGATCATCGACCTGCTCAAGCAGGTGCTGAACAAGTAAGCAGAATCATTCTGCCCTGATGGCCGCCGCAGTCGCGGCGGTCACGGGGGCGGGGCAGCGGGGCAGGGAAGACGGGGTTCATCCGTTCTCCCTGCCCCGCAGTCATGGCGTGAGGCTGACGGGTCTGTGAGAATCACTTTCACTGAACGTCCACCGAGCAGGCACCTGCAATGACCGCAATCGTTTGTGGAAACGCTTCCTGACGACTTTCATACAAACGCCCCACGAACCGTGAGTGCCCTGTGACACGCCCCCTCTACACTCGAAGCAATGAACGCAACTCAGCGCTGGGCCCTGGCCCTCGGCGCCGCCGTCCTCGCGTGGACCGGCAGCACCCAGGCCACCGAAATCAAGCTCGACACCCTGATGGTCTCAGGCGCCCCCTCGCCCTGCCTCGCCGTGCGCGTCAACGTCATGAAGGAAGGCAGGAGCCTCTCCGAACTGAACCTCACGCCCGACGGCGGCCTCAAGGTCCAGAAAGGCGAGAACGTCCACTTCGCGAAAGGCGAGACGTACATGCTGCAGGCCAGCTGCATCAGCGGCAGCACCTTCTCGCAGCAGTCCGGCCTGAAATTCACGGCGGACGGCCGCACCGTCATCGTGCAGTTTGCCGACACCGGCTTCCAGATCAAGCGCGGCGGCGTCGCCTACTGATCCGGACTCCGTCCGGCCCGGTCGAGACCCGGGAGGAGGGACGCCGGAAACGGCAACGGTATCTCTCCCATCCCCTCCGGACCGGACGCGTGGGTGCTCGCGGCCGGGCGACGGCTCCGCGTTCCGCTCGGCTGAACTTCAGGAGCCCGGCTCAACTCGGGATGACCCGGCCCGCGCCCTGCCCGCTGGTCGTCCGCCCCTGAACGCTGCATCCCGTGACACGCTACACTCTGCCGCGTGACGCTGCCGCCCGACCCCACCCTGCAGGCCCAGCGACTCCTCGCGCGCCGCGCCCACCTGCCCGCGCAGGGCACCACCGTGTACCGCGCCGCGCACCTCACCGAGACGGACCACGTGTACGCCCTGGACCTCGCGGGCGACACCGGCATCCTCAGCCTGTACCGTGACCTGAGCGCCGCGCAGGAGCACGCGCTCGCGCGTGCCTGGGCGGACGCGGCCACGCTGCGCGCCGTGTACGTGAAACGCCGCCCGCAGGAGGCCCGGCACGCCGCGAACGTCGACCGGGACAGACTCGCCCCGCCGCGCCCCCTCTGGGGCGAGGACACGCCCGAAGTGACCGCCCTGGAGGACGGCGTCCCGTACCTCATCCGGCCCGGCGGGGACCTGAGCGTCGGCCTGTTCACGGACGCCCGCCCCGCCCGCCGCTGGGTCCGCACGCACGCCACGGGCCGCGTCCTCAACACCTTCGCGTACACCTGCGCCTTCGGCCTGAACGCCACGCTCGCCGGGGCGGACACCGTCAAGAACCTCGACCTGTCCCGCAAGGTCCTCGAGTGGGGGCAGCAGAACTACGCCCTGTCCGGCCAGCCGCACCCGGACCGGGACTTCATCTACGGCGACGTGTTCGACTGGCTGCACCGCCTCGCCCGCAAGGACGACCGCTACGACCTCGTGATCCTCGACCCGCCCAGCTTCGCGCGCAGCCGGTCCGGCGTGTGGCGCAGCGAACGCGACTACGCCAACCTCGCCGCCCTCGCCGCCGCGCTCCTCGCCCCGCACGGCCACCTGCTCGCCATGAACAACCACGCGGGCGTCACGCACGCCACCTTCGAACGCATGCTGCACGCGGGCGCGCCGCACCTGAAGGTCACGGAGCGCCTCGGACCGGGCGAGGACTACCCGGCCGCCACGCACCTCAAGGTCGTGACCCTGCAGGCCGACTGAACCGCGCCGCGCGTCATGTGCTGCCACATCCGGCCGTGCCAGCGCGTCACCATCCGGCCGGAACCCGGATCACAGGTTGGAGTCGTGCCAGTCACGCAGCTCCTCGCCGGGCTTGGCGGGGAGCAGAAGTCGCGCGTCCATCTGCTGCATGTCCTGCAGCGCCGTCCACCCGCCCGGCAGGCGCAAGCTCACGAGCGCCCGGCCGCTCCCGTCCGCGCACGCCACGGTGCCCTCCAGCGTGACCGGCCCGCTGCTGTACACCAGCCGCACCTTTCTCGTGCCGGAGTCCAGCAGTTCCCCACTCCAGATGAGGTGGTCCGGCTCGACCGGTGCGGCCAGTACCTGCGCGGCGCTCGCCCCGGCGGGAAGCAGCGGCGTGAGGACCGTGATGTCGTCCAGCACGGCCAGCTGCACCTGCGGGTCGCTGACCGTCACGCGGCCGACGGGCGCATCCATTGAGTCGCACAGCGATCCCTCCAGCCCGAACGCCGCGCTCCACTCGCTCGCCGGGCGCAGCAGGGCCGCGTTCGGTCGACCGGGCAGGTCGAGCCGCATCACGCCGGACGCCGTGACGCTGCCGCGCGCGAGCAGCGCCGCGTCCCCGTCCGCCGTCGTCCCGGTGGACCTCACGCTTCGGGTCCCGCCGATCCAGCCGCTCAGCTGCACCGTGAACGGCAACTTCAGGGTGGGCGCGTTCATGTTCCGTGCCTGCGTCCGGGGCGTGGCCGCTGCGGGCTTCCAGTCCTTCACCTGCTGGCACAGCACCACCGTCGCGCGCGGCCCCACGGCCCCCATCGCCCACATGCCCATGATCGTCTGGCCGTTCCTGCTGTACTGCACGCTGAACTGACTGAAGTCCGGTGACTTCACCTCTTTCGTCAGGTGCCAGCCCTGCTGCGCGATGGCGGCCTTCATGCGCGTGTAGGTGGCGAGGGTGTTCGGCGTCATGAACGCTGCCACCGTGTCTTCCGGCACGCACGGCCAGGCGGACGACTGCGACGGCGTGACGCCCGACAGCTCCGCCTGCGCCCTGCGGATCATCAGGCCGACGCCCGCGAGCTGCTGTGCGTTCATGGTGTCCCGCAGCGCGCCGGGAATCCGGAAGGCGTCCGTGAACACCCGGCCCGCCTGGGCGGCAGACAGGAAGGACAGCAGGAGGAGAGGAGGAAGCAGGGCGCGTCGTCTGGGCATGCCGGTCAGGATACCGGTGCGCGGCAGCGGACCTGCACGCAACTGCCCGCCTTGAACGCGCACCGGGCGTCTTTCCTGGCCCGGCCGCGTCAGCCCACGTTGACGAGCAGGCCCCGCACGCCGTCCGCCACGTACTGCACGGCCAGCGCGCCCAGCAGCACGCCCAGCACGCGCGTCACCACGTGAACGCCCGTCAGGCCGATCACGCGCGCAATCTGCCCGCTCACGCGCAGCGCGAGGTAACACAGCAGCAGCACCACGGCCGTCACGAGAAACACGGCCGTGAGCAGGACCGGCGAGCCGTGCGCGTCCGACGCCAGAATCATGATGCTCGCCAGCGTGCCCGGCCCCGCGATGAGCGGAATGGCGAGCGGGAACACGCTGATGTCCTCGCGCTCCTGCGCTTCGCGTTCCTCGTCCGGCGTTTCCTTGGTGCCGCTCGCCCGCGCGAACACCATGTCCAGCGCGATCAGGAACAGCAGGATGCCGCCCGCGACCCGGAAGCTGTCCAGGCTGATGCCGAGCCGCTCCAGCAGCGCCCGCCCGAACAGCCCGAATGCCAGGATGATGACGCCCGCCACCACGGACGCCTTGAGCGCCATGGCGCGCCGCTCGAACGCCGGGCGGTTCCCGGCCAGCCCGATGAACACCGGCGCGAGCCCGATGGGGTCCATGACCACCACCATGGTCAGGAAGGTCTTGTAGGCGAGCGTGACATCCACAATCTGCATGCCGCATTGTATGGGCCACGCCCGCCCCGCACGCCTCCCCGCAGTCTCGGGCGCGGGCCGGGGCGGACAGGACAGCGGCGTCACCCTACCCTGACCATCCGGGTGTACCGGAGGGACCGCGCGGCGCGCTACCGTGACGGGGTGGCGTTGTACTGCGTGGAATTCTGGCAGCCTTATCCCCTGCAGTACCTGGGGAACCTGGGCTTCCACGACACGGTCACCGACGCCCTGAACGCCTGCCAGCAGCACAGCGGCACGCCGCTCCGCTGGCGCATGCCGGTGCAGGGGCACTTCGTGGCCGCGAACGAGTACGCCGAGTACCGCATCGTGCGGCTCGGCGCGGAAGAGGAACGGCTCCTCCCGCGCCGCAATCCCCAGGGCAGCGCGGGCACCTGACCCGGAACCGCTGTCCTCCACGCCCCGTCCCTTTCCCGGCAGGGTCACTGAATACAGGAGAGGGACCGGTCGCCGCTGCCAGCGGGCCGGTCCCTCTGTTTCGTGCGCGCGTCAGTTCTGCGCGGCCCCCTGCAGTTCAGGCTCTGGCGTCGGCAGTGCAGGCTCGGGGTCCGGCAGGGGCGGGCGCGTCACCTGCAGTCCGGCCGTCTCGGCCCAGTCGAGGAACGCGTTCAGGCCGCGCCGGAACATCACGGGCCGCTTCTCGCGCTTGCCGAGCTTGCGGACCTTGCCGTTCGGGCCGGGCGCCGGGGCGGGAAGTTCCGGCACGAGCGCCCAGTTCACGTTCATCGGCTGGAAGCCCTCCGGGTTGGCGCTCTCCAGGTAGCGGGTCAGGCCGCCCAGCATGCTCTCCTGGGGCGGCACGACCGGCTCCAGCCCCAGCGCGAGCCGTGCGGCGTTCGTTCCGGCGAGCCAGCCGGTCGCGGCGGACTCCAGGTACCCCTCCGTGCCTGCGAGGACGCCCGCCACGAACTTGCTGGGGTCGGCGCGCAGCTGCAGCGCGGCGTTCAGGACGCGGGGCGCGTTCAGGTACGTGTTGCGGTGCATCACGCCGTACCGGACGATCTCGGCGTTCTCCAGGCCCGGAATGAGCTGCACGACGGCCTTCTGGTCGCCCCACTTCAGGCCCGTCTGGAAGCCGACCAGGGACCACATGCGGCCCTCCTGGTCCTCCTGCCGCAGCTGCGCGACCGCGTACGGCCAGCGTCCCGTGCGCGGGTCCGTCAGGCCACGCGGCTTCATGGGGCCGTAGCGGGGCGTGTCGGGACCGCGCCGCGCGATCTCCTCGATGGGCATGCAGCCCTCGAAGAACTCCAGCTTCTCCCAGTCGTGCGGGGTGTGGCTGCGTGCCGTTTCCAGCGCCGTGTAGAACGCCTCGTACTGCTCGCGGTTCATGGGGCAGTTGATGTAGTCGGCCGACTGGTCGTACCGCCCCGCGCGGAACGCGACTTCCATGTCGATGCTGTCGAAGGCGATGACGGGCGCGGCCGCGTCGTAGAAGGCGAGCTGTTCGCCGCCCGTCAGGCGCACGAGGTCCGCCGCGAGCGCCTCGGACGTCAGCGGCCCAGTCGCGATCACCGCCACCCCGTCCGGCAGGGCCGGGAGTTCCTCACCGACCACCGTGACGAGCGGGTGCGCGCGCACGGCGCGCGTCACGTGCTCGCTGAACGCGTCGCGCTCCACGGCCAGCGCGTTCCCGGCCGGGAGGCGGCTCGCGTCGGCACCCGCCAGGACGGCACTGCCGACGCTGCGCATCTCGGCCTGCAGCAGCCCCTTGCTCTGCAGGGCACCTTCGCCGCCGAGGCTGTTGCTGCACACGAGTTCCGCGAAACCGCCGCTGCGGTGCGCGGGCGTCATCTTGACGGGCCGCATCTCGTACAGCGTGACGTGCACGCCGAGCCGCGCGGCGGCCAGGGCGGCTTCGGACCCGGCGAGGCCCGCGCCGACCACCGTGATATGAGGGAAGGAAGTCATCCCCAGAGTCTACGGCCTGCACGCACCCGGCTGGCCGGGTCAGCTCACCTTCAGGTGCGGCGCGTACCGTGACGCATGATGCCCACCGTGCGCCCCGCCCGTCCCGCCGTGCCCCGAGCGCTCCTGCCCCTGATCCTGACGGCCACCCTGCCGCTGAGCGGGTGCACGCCCATCCTGAACGGCCTGACCGGCAACCTGACCCTGCACCCCAACCCGACCGCGCCCGCCGTGCAGGGCGCGGACCGCGTGAGCGGCACGTACACCGGCACCGGCCGTTACGGCCTCCTGAACAACCGCTACCGCCTCGTGCTGAACGTCAACGTGGCCGCGAACCGCGCGGACGGCGTCCTCACGAACACCGGGAACGCCCGGTCGTACGCCGTCACCGGACGCTTCGTGCCCGTCACGGACGACGGTGGCAGCGTCGACGCCGAACTCTTCGAAGGGGGCCGCAAGGCCGGCACGCTCGTCGCCCGCGTCCGGAACGGCGAACTGCGCGGCACGCTCGCCACGCTCGCCTTCGCGTACGACGTGACCCTCACCCGCCAGCCCTGACGCGCGCGGGCCGCCGGGACCGGGCGCTACAATGCCCGCACCCGTCCGCCCCGCCCGGCCCCAGGCCGGACGCGCGCGCGGACCAGAGGCCCCGGAATCCCTCCGGTCGGCCCGGAGGTCCCCATGAAAGCGACCGTCATCACGTATGGCTGCCAGATGAACGAATACGACACTCACCTCGTCGAGAGCCAGCTCGTCTCTCTCGGCGCGGATCTCGTGGACGGCGTGGACGAGGCGGACTTCGTCCTGATCAACACCTGCGCCGTGCGCGGCAAGCCCGTCGACAAGGTCCGGAGCCTGCTGGGCGACCTGCGGAAACTCAAGGCGAGCCGTGGCCTGATGATCGGCATGATGGGCTGCCTCGCGCAGCTGGACGAGGGCCAGCAGCTCGCCCGGACCTTCGAGGTGGACGTCCTGCTCGGGCCGGGCAGTCTGCTGGACCTGGGTGCGGCGCTGGAAAGCAACACCCGCTTCTGGGGCCTGCAGTTCAGGGACGAACTGCACGACCACATCCCGCCCGCCCCGCAGGGCAAGCTGCAGGCGCACCTGACGATCATGCGCGGCTGCGATCACCACTGCACGTACTGCATCGTGCCGACCACGCGCGGCCCGCAGGTGAGCCGCACGCCGGACAGCATCCTGCGGGAACTGGACGGCCTGCTGGCGGCCGGGGTGCGCGAGGTGACGCTCCTCGGGCAGAACGTGAACGCGTACGGCATCGATCAGGGGGCGCGCGTGGCAGGCATCCCGAGCTTCGCGCAGCTGCTGCGGCTGGTCGGCGCGAGCGGCATCGAGCGCGTGAAGTTCACGACGAGCCACCCCATGAACTTCACGGAGGACGTCGCGCAGGCCATGGCGGAAACGCCGGCCGTGTGCGAGTTCGTGCACCTGCCCGTGCAGAGCGGCAGTGACGCCGTGCTGCGCCGCATGGCGCGCGAGTACACCCGGGACGCGTACCTGCAGCACATCCGGCACATCCGCAGGCACATGCCGGACGCGGTCCTCGCGACGGACATCATCGTGGGCTTCCCCGGCGAGACGGAAGAGGACTTCCAGCAGACGCTCGACCTGTACGACGAGGTCGGGTACGACAGCGCGTACATGTTCATCTACAGTCCCCGGCCCGGCACGCCCAGCTACCGTCACTTCGCGGACCTGCCGCGCGAGGTGAAGACCGAGCGCCTGCAGCGCCTGATCGTGAAGCAGAAGGAGTGGAGTCAGCGCCGCAATGCCGCGCGCGTCGGCACGCTGCAGAACGTCCTCATTCGCGGCGACGCGCACGACTCCGGGTTCCTGGAGGGCCACACGCGCGGCAACCACCCGGTCGTGATCCCCAAGGCGCTCGGCGCGGACGGCCCCGGCATCTACCCCGTGCGGATCGAGCACGCGACGCCGCACATGCTGTACGGGCACGTGGTCGACGCGGCCGGGCAGCCGCTCCCCGCGCGCCCGCAGCTGGCGCCCGAGGCGGCCGCCGTTTCGAGTCCCCTCGCCATGCTCTGAACGGCGCGCCGGGCGGCCCGTGAGGGCGACGGTGGAGGTTCCCTGAAGGCCGTACACGTGCCGCGTGTGGCACGCTGTTCGGCGTGACTGGAGTGCTCCTGGCCGTTTCGATGCTTCTCGCGGGCGGCACCGGACTGCTGTGCCAGCCGGAACCCAGGGAGTCGCCCGCGCGTGAAGCCGTCTGGGACGCGCATTTCGCGAAGCTGCCCACCCTGACGGGCCGCCTGCCGGACCGGCCTGACGCGGCGCTCGCCATGCCTGTGGCGGGCGTGCGCGTCCGTCAGGTGGCGGACACGTGGCGCGCCGCGCGTGGCGCGGGCCTGCTGCACGCCGGGCAGGACGTGTTCGCGCCGCGCGGAACGGTGGTGCGGAGCGCCACGGCGGGCCTCGTGTGGATGACCGGGTCAAGCGTGCGGGGCGGCACGTGGGTGTACGTGCTCGGCGCGGGCGGCCGCCTGTACTACTACGCGCACCTGGGCGCCGTCGCGCGCGGCCTGCGTGAGGGACAGGCGGTGACGCCCGCCACGGTGCTCGGCACGGTCGGCACGACCGGCGACGCCGAGGGAACGCCCCCTCACCTGCACTTCGCGGTGTTCGAACGGTACGGGCCGGGCTCTCCCTGCCGCTTCCCGGCCCTGAATCCCCTGCCGCTCCTGCGGGACCGAAGCTGACGCGCAGGCCTCTGCAGGGGCAGTGAATCCGTTCCCGCTCCCTCCCTCGTGGGCGGGCGTGCTCTAGATTGGGCCGCATGGAATCTTTCGTTACAGTGCGGGTGGACGGTCAGAACGTGTACGGCATGCTGCACCTGCCCGACACGGACGCGCCCCCGAACGGCCACCCGAGCGTCCTGATGCTGCACGGCTTCACCGGCAGCCGGTCCGCCGATCACCGCCTGATGGTGCTCACGTCGCGCGCATTGATGGCGGCGGGCATCGCGAGCATGCGCATCGATTTCCGGGGGAGTGGCGAGTCGGAGGGAGACTTTTCCGAGATGACGGTGGGCCGCGAGGTGCAGGACACGCTGGAGGCCGCCGGGTACCTGCGCCGCCACCCGCTGCTGGACCCGCTGCGCGTGAGTCTGCTGGGGCACAGCATGGGCGGCATGGTCGCGGCGCTGAGCGCCCCGGAGGTGCGCCCGCAGCGGCTCGCGCTGTGGAGTCCGGCCCTGCCGGAACTGTGGCTGCCGATGCTGCGCGGCGGGTTCGTGCCGCCCGTCGTCACGGACCGGGGCGGGTGGCCGCTCGGCCGGGCGTTCCTGCTGGAGTTGCCGCGCCTGAACCCGCTGGAGGCCGCGCGCCGCTGGGGCGGCGAGGCGCGCGTCTTCCACGGCGATCAGGACCCGGTCGTGCCGCCAGAGGTGGGCGTGCGGTACGCGCAGGCGCTCGGCTGTGACGCGGTGGGCCTGCCGGGCGCGGGGCACACCTTCGACAGCCTGGAGTGGGTGGATCAGCTGATCCGCGAGACGACGCGCTTCCTGCTGGGCCGCTGACGCCGGTTGACAGACGCCGGGCTGCACTTGCCGTCCGGCGCGGGGCGGGCGTCCCGTATCCTGAGGCGTGAGAATCGCTTCGCTGCACCCGACCGCCACCCGGATCCTGCGGGATCTGGGTGTGCAGGGTCAGCTCGTGGGGGTCAGTCACGCGTGCCGCCAGCCGGACGGCGCGCCGACCCTGCCGGTCCTGACGCGCCGCTCGCTGCACGCGGGCCTGTCGCCGTTGGAGGCGGAACGGGTGCTGGCGAGTGCCATGCGCGGCGGGTGGCCGCTGCATCACGTGCGCGCCGAGGCGCTGGCCGAGGTGTGCCCCGACCTGATCGTCACCGAGGGCCCCTGCCGCGTGCAGGGCGACGCGCCCGGCGGGGCGGCCGCCCCGCTGGAGGAGGCCCTGCCGGACGGCGCGGTCCTCCTGAACCTGCGGGCCGGGACGGTGGCGGGCGTGCTGCGGGACGTGCAGGCCGTGGCGCGGGCCACCCGGCTGCCGGACGGCGGCGAGGACGTGCTGCGCCGCGCCCGCCACGCTTGGAGCGCCGTGAAGCCCGTCCGGCACGCGCCGCGCGTGCTGACGCTGGAATGGCCGGAACCCGCCTGCGTGGGCGGGCACTGGGTGCCGGAACAGGTGCGCCGCGCTGGCGGCCGGGCGGTGCTCGCCACGCCGGGCGGCACGCCCCGCCACGTGTCCTGGGACGACGTGAGGACCGCCGACCCGGACGTGATCGTGATGATGTGCTGTGGCGAGGGCCTGTCCGGCAACGAGGGTTTCGCGCGCAACCTGCGCGCGCACCCGGCCCTGAGTACGTTGCGGGCCGTGCAGGACGGGCAGGTGTGGGCGGTGGACGCCGCCGAGCACTTCTCGTACGCGACACTGGGCATCGTGCGGGGCGCGGCCGTCCTGGCCAGCGTGCTGGCGGGCCAGGACCTGCCGGGCGAGTCGCGGCGCGTCACGGCCTGACGCTCGCGTGCAAGGCCCCCGGGTGCGCCCGTGCCCGCCACGCTGCCGTCCATCCTCCGGCGCGGGAGGATGCTCTAGCATGCCCGCATGACGGTGCCCGGCTCCCCACTCGAATCGCTGCTCTCGTACTACGAGCCGCTCTGCACGCTGCGCCGGGACTTCCGGGGCGCGGCGACGCTGCACACGCCCGGCTCGCCGCTGCTCGGCGCGAACGCCAGTTACCTGCTGCCGGGCACGCCGCAGGAGGTGACGCCGCTGCTGCGCGTGTGGCACGAGGCGCACGGCGCGCCGCCGCTGGTGGTGGTGGAGGGCGCGGCGTGGGGAGGCGCGGTGCCGGGCGAGCCGGTCGAGTCGTGGAGGGTCGGCGTGTACCGCCCGCAGCCTGAACCGGGCGTGATCGTGGTGGAGCAGACGTCGCGCCTGCACCTCTCGCGGTTCGCGGGCGTGCTCGCCGAGAGCCACGACCTGCCCGAGTGGGCCGCCCCGCTGGCCCGCAGTCTCGCCGGGCCGCTCGAACGCCTGCCGGACGCCGTGCTGCTCCTCGCGTACGCGGGCGGCGAGGCCATCGGGGCGCTGCTGTGGCAGGCGGGCGCGGCGCACCTGTGGGGCACGCTCGACCCGGCCGCCGACGCGCCCCTCCTGAATGCCGCCGCGTGGCTCGCGGACGGGCACGTCGTCACGAGCCTCCCGGACGACAGCCCCCTCACGCTGGAAGGGACGCGCGAGGTGACGTTCGCGCTGCTGTCCGGCACGTCCAGCGGTACAGTGGGAGCGTGATTTCAGGCATTCAGGCGGTCCTCTTCGATCTCGACGGTGTGCTCGTGGACTCCGAGCTGCTCGCCAACCACGTCTGGGTCGCGCTGCTCGCCGAGCACGGACTGCCGCTCACCCCGCAGGCGTTCATGCGGAACTCCGTGGGCCTCACGCATCAGGAGCTGTACGCGCGTCTGTCCGAGCAGCACGGCTGGACGCCGCCCGACGGGTTCCCGGCCCGGACGGACGCGGCCCTCGCGCAGTCCTTCGAGCGGGTGCCCGCCCTGCCCGGCGCGGCCGTCACGCTGGCCGCCCTGCGGGACGCGGGCGTGCCGTACGCCGTGGCGAGCAACTCGCGCCGCGACCGGCTCGACCTGAAACTGAGTGCGTCGGGCCTGCAGCCGCTCGTGCCGTACAGCTTCGACCCGGAACAGGTGGGCGGGCGCGGCAAACCCCTCCCGGACCTGTACCTGCACGCCGCGCAGGCCCTCGGGGTGGACGTGCGGCAGGCCGTCGTGATCGAGGACAGCAGCACCGGCGTCCGTGCGGGCGTGGCGGCGGGCGCGACCGTGTGGGGCCTGCTGGCGGGCGGGCACACGCACGACGCGCTGCCCGCCGAACTGCTCGCGGCGGGCGCGTCCAGGCTGCTGCACAGCCACGCGGAACTGCTTCAGGCCCTTCGACTGCCCGCCCCGGCCACGCTGCCCGGCTGACCGGGGTGCGGGCCTCAGCGGCCCATGCGTTCCGTGACGGCCAGCCCCGTCGGCGTCTGCGCGAGGCCACCCTCGGCCGTCTCGCGCAGCTCCAGCGGCATCATGCGGCCCACCTGCGCCATCGCCGTCACCACCTCGTCCGGCGGAATGAAGCTCTCCAGGTGCGCGAGCGCGAGCTGAGCCGCGCTCACGGCATGCACCGCGAAGAACGCGTTTCGGCTCACGCACGGCACCTCCACGAAGCCGCCCACCGGGTCGCACACCAGCCCGATGGTGTTCATGAGCGCCATGGTGGCCGCGTGCACGCACGCGCGACTGCTGCCGCCCAGCAGTTCCGTCACGGCGGCCGCCGCCATCGCGGCACTGCTCCCGATCTCCGCCTGGCACCCGCCCGCCGCGCCCGAAATGAACATCTGACGCGAGATCGCCTGCCCGATCCCGGCCGCCAGCACCATCGGCATGACGAGCGCCTCGTCCGGCAGGCCCAGGTGGTCCGCGACGCCCAGCAGCGCGCCCGGAATGGTGCCCGCACTCCCGGCGGTGGGGGCCGCCACGATGCGGCCCATGCGGGCGTTCTCCTCGTTCACGGCCATCGCGTACGCCTGCACGCGCTTCAGCAGGGGAGACTGCAGCACGTCCGGCGCCTCGTGCAGCCCCCTGGCGTTCCAGCCGACCATGCCCGTGATGCTCGGCGCGTCCGTCTGCAGGCCCCGCTCGATGCTGCCGCGCATCTCGCGGATGCGGCCCAGCATCGCGGCACGGACCGTGCCCTCGTCCAGCCCGCTCTCCTGGCAGTCCTGTTCCAGCACCCAGCGGGACGCCGGGGTGGGCGCCGCCTGAATGTCCGCCAGCGTGGGCGTCATGCGGTCGTCCCTGGCAGCACCGGCACGTCGCCGCCCCCGATGGTGTCGCCCGCGTCCATGATGGGCCGCACCATCCGCACCCAGTCCATTTCCGGCCAGCCGTTCAGGAACGCGAGCGCCGCGCCCGACAGGGCCTGGTCCAGCTCGATGCACAGCATCGCGTTTCCGCCGCGCTTCTCGCGCGAGCACACCAGCGCCGCGATGTTCACGTGATCGGCCGACACGAGCGACGCGACGCGCGCGATCACGCCCAGCGCGTCCGTGTACCGCAGCAGCAGCGTGGCGCTCGCCCCGCTGAAACTCACGCGGAACCCGTCCACGCGGCTCACCTCGATCACGCCGCCGCCCGTGCTGCTCCCGACCAGCGACACGCGGCCGCCCGCGGCGTCCTGCAGTTCCAGCTGCGCGCTGTTGGGGTGCACGTCGCCCAGGTCCACGTCACGGAACTCGGTGGTCAGGCCCGCACGGTTCGCCTCCTCGAACGCCTGCGGGAGGCGCGCGTCGTCCGGCGCGTACCCCAGCAGGCCCGCCACCACCGCGAGCAGCGTCCCGTGACCGCGCCCGGTCTTCGCGAAGCTCGCGTGCAGACCGATCCGCGCGTGTACGGGCGGCGCGCCCAGCAGCTGCCGCGCGACCAGTCCGATGCGGCACGCGCCCGCCGTGTGACTGCTGCTCGGCCCGATCATCACGGGCCCGATCATGTCGAGCAGACTCATGACCTGCCGCCCCCATGGCGGTCAGGTGACAGGAAACACAGGTTCATGCCCCGAGTATAGACAGGTGCCTTCCAGGTGCGTCCGGACGGACGTCAGGAAACCCTAAACGTCCCCTGCGACCACCGTCACACGCCCCGTTTTCCCTGATCGATACACTGGACCTCATGAAGAAGCGCGTGCTGTTCCCCCTCCTGCTGGCCGGCGGTCTCGCCGTCCTCGCCGGGTGTTCCACCAACTCCGTCCTCGGCACCCTCAATGCCGTCGCCGCCACCACCGGCCTCACCGTCAAGCGCGACCTGGCGTACGGCCCCGACGCACGCAACACGATCGACATCTACTCGCCCGAAGGCAACCCGAAGGGCGCCCCGATGCTGCTCTTCATTCACGGCGGCTCGTGGACGAACGGCAGCAAGAACGACTACAGGTTCGTCGGCGAGAGCTTCGCGCGGGCCGGGTACGTCACGGGCGTCATGAGTTACCGACTCGCCCCGCAGCACCGCTACCCCGCGTACATTCAGGACGCCGCGCAGGCGCTGAAATTCATGCGCGACCACGCCGCCGACTCCGGCGGCAACCCGGGTCAGCTGTACGTGATGGGGCACTCCGCGGGCGGCTTCAACGCCGTGGAACTCGTCGACAACGCCCGCTGGCTCGGCGAGGTCGGCATTCCCGTCACGGACGTGAAGGCCGTGGTCGGCGTGGCCGGACCGTACAGCTACGACTACCGCAACCTGCCGAGCGCGAACGCCTTCCCGGTCGGCAGCGACCCGGCCGACGTCATGCCGTCCTTCCACGTCCGCCGGGACGCGCCCCCGCACCTGCTGCTCGTCGCCGCGAACGACGAGGTGGTCGAGGCCGCCAACGCCGACAAGATGGAAGCGGCCCTGAAAGTGGTGGGTGTGCCCGTCACCAAGACTGTCCTGCCGGGCCTGAACCACTACACCATCGTCGGCTCGCTCGCCCGCAGCCTGACCTTCCTGGGCAAGACCCGTCAGGACGCGCTGGACTTCATGGCCGCGCACCGCTGATCCCGTACCGGTCCCCCCGGCACGACCTGCCCGCCCCCGCCCCGCCTGCACTCCAGGCCGGGCGGGGGCGGGCCGCATTCACCGTCCCTCGCGGACATGCTCCAGCATCTCCAGCGCGATCTCCAGCGCGATCGGCCCCAGCGGACTGCGTTCCAGCCCGATCAGCGTGGACAGCTTCGCCTGCCGCGCCGACGACAGCTGCGCCCAGCGGTCCAGGTCCGTGCGGTGCGTGCGGGCCGTCTCGTCCCGCAGCAGGCGCACCGCGCCGTCGTAATACCCGACGTTGAAGGCCGCGCGCGCCCGGCGCTCCTCCTCCACCAGTCCCAGCCCGCGCGTGGCGAGCAGGCACCGCCGCGCCTCGTCGTGCCCGCCGAACGCGTACAGACGCTCCAGGCTGTACACGCTGCGCGGGAAGCGCAGGCCCGCCACGGCCCGCCACACGTGCGGCAGCCGCACCTCCGACTCCGGCCAGCGGTTCAGGCGACTCAGGAGCGCCGGGTACAGCTGCGTCAGGGCCACCTCGCGCGCCGTCACGAGCGCCGTCAGCTGTTCCGACACGCTCGCGCCGCGCCCCGCCGTGAACGTCACGCCGCCCAGCCGCTCACCGGCCGCGTGCAGCAGTTCCTCACGGTACAGCGCCCGGCGTTCCGGGCTCAGGCCGAGCAGCATCCGCTGAATCCGCCCGAAATTCCCGGTCGGGTCGTACAGCACACGGCCCGTCGCCAGACGCGACAGGGGCGCCTCCGCCTGCGCGGTCTCCCAGTCGCGCCACGCGTCCAGCTTCTCGTACGGGAGGCGCTCCAGCCGCACGCCCGCACGCACCTCCGCGTGCGGCGACAGCAGGCCCCGCTCGAAGGTCAGCAGGGTCGGCACGGACCCCTGCCACTGCTCGTCCGTGCCGTGACTGCCGATGACGGCCAGCGCCCGCACCTTCCGGTCGGCGATCAATCGTTCCGCGATTTTCTCTGATTCCTGCACTTGACTCCTCGATTCTGAGGGTAGCGTACCGCTCTGCCGGGAAGTCCGCCACACGGCGCAATTGGAGTACTCTGACGACGTACGGTGCCCTGCCGCTGCCTCCCGCTCCGCACCTCCGCGCACCCTCCCACCGCGCACCGTTCAGGAGGTCACCATGAACACCCGTGAACCGCTCTGGATTCCGCTCGCCGCCCGCAGCCTGACGCGCCGGGACGCCGTGCGCGTCGCAATCTTCGGAACCGCGAACCTCGCCCTGCTGGGCCGCGCCGCCGCGCAGACCACGAGCACCCAGGCGCCCGCGCCCACTCCTGCCGTTCCGCCCGCCCCCCGCGTTCCGGCGGACTTCATGCTGGACCTGCCCGGCGTGCCGGTCCAGACCATCCCCACCGGTGTCCTCGCACAGAAGGGCAACGTCAGGGCGTGGCCCGCCCTGCAGGGCGTCAGCATCGCACAGGTGGAGATCCCGACCGGTACGGAACGCGCGCCGCACCTGCACACCAACACGCCGGAACTCGCCGTGATCCTGAGCGGCACGGCCCGCGCCGGCTTCCAGAACGACGCGAAGGAATGGATGGAGGTCGACCTGCAGGCCGGGCAGTGCGTGTACTTCCCGCTCGGCTGGCCGCACTGGCTGCGCAACACCGGCCCCGGACCCCTCACCGCGTACTTCAACTACGCGCATGAACTGCCCGCCACCGTCGAACTGCCGCCCACCAGCTGAACAGCGCGCCCACGCCCAGCCGCCGAACCTTCAGAAGCCGAACAGGTCGCGCAGGTCCTGGCTGTTCGTGCTGGGGGCCACCTCGTCCGCGCGGGTCGCCCAGGCGGGGAAGGGGTAGTTCACGAGGACCGGGTTCGGCACGTCCGGCTGACTGACGAGCATCGTGCCGGGCTGCAGGATGCCCGCCCGTGCCCGGAAGGACTGCGGCAGGAAGCGGTACTCGGGGCGTTCCGCTTCGGCCATGTCGAGTCGCCCGACCACGCGGATGGCGGCGTTGCTGACGATGCGGCGCTCCACCTCGCTCGCCGTCTGCTGCGCGCCGATCAGGATGATGCCCAGCGAGCGGCCGCGTTCGGCGATGTCGAGCAGCACGTCCTTGATGGGGCTGTCCCCCTCGCGCGGCGCGTACTTGTTCAGCTCGTCGAGGACCACGAACACGGTGTTCTGCTTGCGGCCCACGCGTTCCTTGTACTCGAACAGGTCGCGCAGCAGCACGCCCACCACGAACATCTGCGCGTGCCCGGACAGGTTGTGGATGTCCACCACGCTCAGCTGCCGGTCCTGCCGCGTCAGGTCCGGGCGGTACTGTTCGGCCTGCGCGGCGCTCACGTCGCCCCGGATGAGGGGCGCGAGGGTCTTCTGCACGCCGCGCAGGCGCCGCACGAAGGCCTGCAGGGTCGCGGCGGACTGTTTCGCCACCCATTTCGGGTCTCCCGCCCCGTCGTCCTGATCGAGGAGTTTGTACTCCAGGTAACTCACGAGTTTCGGGAAGGTGTCGATCTTGATGCCGCCCACGTCCGCGAACTGGATGTCCTCGTCGAGGGCCGCTTCGGGGTCCGGCTGCCAGTCGTCGACGCTCAGGTACGGGGTGTCGCCCGCCCGCGCGAGCCTGAACAGTTTCTCCTCGATGCTGCCGATCACGAAGCCGAGGTTCAGGCTGGCGCTGCGGTCCGAGAAGGCGTACGGCAGCATCCGGCGGCGGCAGAAGTCGCGCAGCGTGAACAGGAACGGCGTGACGCCGCCGTCCGTGCGGTGCTCCACGTGCGCCATGATGCCGTCCGCGTTCGGGCGGGGCGGCGCGAGGAACTGCACGTCCCGGAAGGCTTCGGTGGGCAGGCCCAGCAGCTCGTACCGTCCGGCCCGCAGGCGCTTCCCGGCCTGCACGCCCGCCTCGACCTCCTGCACGTTCCGGTTCGGCTTGTCGAGGAACAGCAGGTCCTCGCCTTTCACGTTGAAGATCACGGCCTTGGTCTGCGCGCTCTCCAGGCTCAGGGCGCGGCTGCGGAAGATGCTGTGCAGCAGGAACAGCGCGTAGCTGGTCTTGGTGGCCACGCCGGAAATGCCGGAGATGTTGATGTGCCCGCCGCTCTCGCCGTTCACGAAGCGGTAGTTGATGGGCATGATCTCGCCGCCCACCATCAGGCCGCCGGGGAAGGCCGCCTGCCCCATCTTGTCGGCGCTGAGCGCCATGCTGAGGTCGTGGCCGCGCGCGTGCCAGACGGTGTCGCCCGGTTCCGGCGGGACGAAGTCCTCCGGGTGGACGCGCGTCACGAGGACGCGGGCACTGTAACTGACGCTGGCCGGAAGGAGGCCCGCCATGATGTCGTCCACGTCCGACTCGAAGCCGACACCCTCGTGCCGCTTGCGGACGCTGTCCACCAGCCCGTAGAACGCGACTTCCTGCCCGTCGGGCTTGCGGGTGCGGGCCACCACGAGGTCGTCGAGCTGCACGCTCTGCCCCTGCGCGACCAGGAACCAGAACGTGGTGGGTGTGGCGTCCTCCGTGCCGAGCACCCGGCCGAGCAGCGGGGTGGGGGAGGGGCCGGTCACGCGACGCCCGCGACGTGCCCGAGTTCCGCCGCGATGTGCGCGCGGATGCGGCGCTCCACGAGGCGCGCGTCGCCGAGCGCGCGGCCCATCGCGTGCTCCAGCGCCGAGGTCGGGATGAGGTTCTGCGGGGCGCGCGGGTCCTTGTGCGCCACGCTGCCCAGCCGCGTGAGGAGCGTGCCGCTCAGCTGCGCGACGGCCCGCACGATGGGCGGCAGGAAGTCCGGCTCGTCCGGCGCGTACATCTCCAGCCGCATGATGCCCGCCAGCGGGTGCAGGTGCAGTGGCGCGTCCGCGAGGCGCACGTACCACGTGAAGCGCGGGAACTGGTTGTGGCCGTACTTCAGGTGCAGGATCGGGGTGCGCTCGCCGGGCCGCAGTTCGGACAGCAGCCCCATGCGGTCCGGCCCGAGGTACATGGTCTGGATGGTCTTCACGCAGCCGACGACGGCGCCGCCCATGTTCCGGCCGCGCAGCGTTCCGTCCTGCAGCGTCAGGGTCCGCAGCGCCTCGCGGTCGTCGTCCTCGTCGAGCGGCACGGCGGACGCCAGCCCGTGCGACAGTTCCTGCTCGGCCTGCAGCATCAGGCGCTGCACGTGCGCGGCGGGCGCCTGCGGGTGGTCCTCCCGGAACTCGGACGGGTGGTACTCCAGCTGGCCCGTCTGTGGGCTGCGCGGGGAGAGCCGCGCGAGGTCCACCGCGAGGCCCGGTCCGTGCGCCAGGACGCGCTGTGCCCGGACGCCTTCCAGCACGGCGGGCCGCGTTCCGTGCGGGCAGAGGTCCACGGCGCCCGCCACGAACGCCCCGTACCCCGCGAAGCTGCTCGCTCCGGCCCCGTCCTCGATCAGGAGGCGGGCCTCCATGCGGGGCTTGCCGTCCACGACGTACACGCGCTCCAGTCGCCTGGGGATGTCGCGGGCGGGCAGCGCGGCCCAGTGCGTGGTTTCCACGTCGATGAGCTGGCTGGTTTCGGAGGGGTGCAGGGACAGCTGACCGCCCTGGGTGTCCACGGGCCAGGGGTCGAGTCGAATACGCATGGGCAGCATGTTAGAGCATCTGAGCGGATTGCGCCCACCGTTTTTTGATCCGGACGGAACGCGGGCCGCCCCTGTCCACGGTCCGCGTTCCGCACGGGTGCCGACCGGTCAGCCCTTCAGTCTCGACAGGTACTCCTCGCGCACGCGCGCCGCGATCGGGGCCGCCAGGGACCGGTGCAGCGCCTCGGGGGTCGCCCGCGCGTCGTAATGCAGCTCGAACTCCTCCCCGACCGTCGGAAAGGCCGCGTCGCCCGGCTCCACCGTCAGGATGTCGCCCGCGCCGACCGTCCCGGGGCGCAGCACCCGGGCGTACAGGCCGGGCCGCCCCACGCCCCGGAACACCTTCACGAAGCCCGCGTCCCCCAGGTGCGCCGCGAAGGTCGCGCAGGGAATGCGCGGCGCCGTCACCTCCAGCACCACGCCCTCCCCGTCCTGTCCCTGCGCGCCGGGCGCCGTGAAGTGCAGGCGCGTCCCGATCCGCACGTCCGCCGACACGAGCCCCGACACGGTCAGGTTCTCCCCGAACGTGCCGGGTGCGGGCACCTCGCCCAGCCGCTCCGCGAACGCGTCGTAGTCCTCCAGGGTGTACACGTACACCGCCTGGTCCGGCCCGCCGTGGTACTTGCGGTTCAGGACGCGGTCGCCGTTCAGACCCTCCGCGCCCACCGGCACGCGACCGCCCACGGGGCGCTTGTCGATGCCGCTGCGGGACCGGTGGCGTCCCAGCACGATCTCGCGGGCCTCACCGACGTTCACGCTGACGATCTTCATCTGCATGCCAGCAGTCTACGCGCGCTCAGCGCAGCACCAGCCACAGGGCCAGCAGGCCCACCAGCAGCACCGGCGGCGTGAGGACCACGCCCGCCCGGAAGTACTGCCCCCACGACACGTTCAGGCCCCGGCCACGCAGCACGTGCAGCCACAGCAGCGTCGCCAGACTCCCGATGGGCGTGAGTTTCGGGCCGATGTCCGCACCGACCACGCTGCCGTACACCAGCAGGTCGCGCGCGTGCCCGCTCACGCCGCTCCCCTGAATGCCGAGAATGGCGGTCAGCAGGGCCGGCAGGTTGTTCAGGCCCGCCGAGAGGCCCGCCACGCTCAACCCCGACGCCAGCACCGCCCCCAGACTGCCGTGAGACGCCATGCCCGCCAGCCACGCCCCGTACCCGCCCGTCACGCCCGCCCCGCGCAGGCCGTACACCACGGCGTACATCGCCAGACTGAACGCGACCACGTTCCACGGCGCGCTCCGCAGGATGCGGCGCGTGGACACCGCTCCGGACCGCGCGGCCACCACGCCCACCAGCAGCGCCGCGCCGCCCACCACGGCGCACAGCGGCACACCCGCCCCCTCCGCCAGGAACGCGCCCGCCAGCAGCAGCGGCAGCGCCACCCAGCCCGCCCGGAACACGCCCCAGGACCGCACGGCGCTCGCCGGGTCGTCCAGGGCGGCCACGTCGTAGCGGCGCGGCAGCACGCGCCCGTACACGGCCAGCAGCACCAGCACGCACGCCGCCACCACCGCGAGGTCGGTGGGCAGCATCACGCGGGCGTACCCCGCGAAGCCCAGCGAGAAACTGTCCGCCGCGATGATGTTCGTGAGGTTGCTGATGGTGAGCGGCAGGCTGGCCGCGTCCACCACGAACCCCACCGCGAGCGCGAACGCCAGCGTGCCCGCCACCGGCAGGCCCAGCACCGCCGCGAGTTCCAGCGTGATGGGCGTCAGGATGAGGACGCCGCCGTCGTTCGCGAACAGGGCCGCGACGACCGCCGAGAACAAGGTCAGCAGCACGAACAGCCGCCGCCCCGACCCGCCGCCCCAGCGCGCCACCCACAGCGCCGCCCACCGGAACAGGCCTGCCGCGTCCAGCAGCAGGCTCAGCACGATCAGGGACACGAGCGTCAGGGTGGCGTTCCAGGTGGCGTGCCACAGGACCGGCAGGTCCGACACGTGAATCACGCCCGTCAGCAGGGCCGCCACGGCGCCCAGCGTCGCCGCCCTCGCCGCGCCCAGACCGCGCGGCTGCCAGATCACGAGTAGGACGGTGACGACCACGATGAACACGGCGAGCATCCGTCCAGGGTACAGGGCCGCGCGGGCACGGGCGGCCCGCATGAGGAATCGCTCAGGAGGTTGGGTGGCGTGCGCGGTCGCCCGCTGGGGGGACGGCAAGAAAAAAGAGAAGCGCGTGGCTTCTCTCTGGATGATCAAGGTTGTGGTACTGCCCCGCTTCCCTGCTCGCACGTCCGTTTTAACTTCGAGGTGGACGTCTCCCTCAAGTGCCCAGCATTGCACGATCCCGCCTTGCTCTCTGGGATCAGAACGTCAATCATACAGGGAACCGCGAAGCGCAAAGGGGCGAGGGACACAATTTGCGCTTCGGGTCACGCGGCTCGGCGCGGCCCGCACGGACGCCGCCCCAGGGGCGGCGTCCGTCCGGGGACCGGCTCAGCCCTTCACGACGATGTTGATGATCTTGCCCGGCACGTAGATCTCCTTGACGGTGTCCTTGCCGTCCAGGAACTTCGCGACGCCCGGCTCGGCCCGCGCGGCCGCCATCGCCTCGGCCTGCGTCGCCGTCTTGCTGATCGACACCTGCCCGCGCACCTTGCCGCTCACCTGCACGCCGAGCGTCACCGTGTCACGCGTCGCGGCCTGCACGTCCACGGCAGGCCACGCCTGCAGGTGCACGCTGTCCCGCTCGCCGCCCGCCTGCCACAGCTCCTCCGCCAGGTGCGGCACGACCGGCGCCAGCATCAGGTTGAAGAGGCGCAGCGCCTCGTCCCACACGGGCGTCCCGAACACCCGGCTGCGCTTGGCCTTCACGAGCACGTTCGTCAATTCCATCAGGCTGGACACGATGGTGTTGAAGCTCAGACGCTCGAAGTCCCCCGAGACCTTCGCCAGCGTGCTGTGCACCGCGTACCGCACGTCGCCGTCCGTCATGTCCTCGGCCGGGCCGGGCGCACGGTCCCCGCTGAACAGCGTGTACACGCGCGCCAGCCACTTGGCCGGGCCGTTGATGCCGCTCGGGTCCCACGGGCCGCCCACCTCCCACGGCGCGATGAACATCAGGTACGTGCGGACCGTGTCCACGCCGTACTCGCGCACGAGGTCGTCCGGGTCGATGACGTTCCCGCGGCTCTTGCTCATCTTCTCCTGGTCCGGCCCCAGGATGATGCCCTGGTTGCGCACGACCTTGAACGGCTCGCTCTGCGTCGTCAGGCCCAGGTCACGCATCACGCGCGTCCAGAAGCGGCTGTACAGCAGGTGCAGGATCGCGTGCTCGATGCCGCCCGTGTACAGGTCGATCGGCATGAAGCGCCGCGTGGCGTCCACGTCCACCGCCGCCGAATCCAGGTGCGGGTTCAGGAAGCGGTACATGTACCACGACGAATCCACGAAGGTGTCCATGGTGTCGGTGTCGCGTTCCGCCGGGCCGCCGCACACGGGGCACGTCGCGGCCTTGAAGACCTCGTCCGTCTTGAGGGGACTCTGACCGGCGGGCGTGAACGTCGCCTGGTCCGGCAGGCGCACCGGCAGCTGATCGGCCGGGACGGGCTGCGCGCCGTGCTCCGCGCAGTACACGATGGGGATCGGCGTGCCCCAGTACCGCTGGCGGCTCACCAGCCAGTCGCGCAGCCGGTACGTGGTCTTGGCGCGCGCCACGCCGCGCTCGCTGAGACGCGCGACGACCGCCTCGATGCTGGCCTTGCCGCCCGGCAGGCCGTCGAACTCGCCGCTGTTCACCAGCACGCCCTCGCCCGTGTACGCCTCCTGCGCGTCCAGCGGCATCGCCTCGCCGCCCTCTTGGCGGATCACCTCGCGCACCTCCAGCCCGAACTTCCGCGCGAAGTCGAAGTCGCGCCCGTCGTGCGCGGGGACGGCCATGATGCTGCCCGTCCCGTACGTCACCAGCACGTAGTCCGCGATCCAGATGGGCAGCTGGTGCCCCGTGATGGGGTGCGTGGCGTAACTGCCGGTGAACACGCCGGTCTTCTCGGTCGCGGACTGCCGGTCCACGTCCGTCTTGCCGCCCGCCAGTTCCACGTACGCCTGCACTTCGGCCGCCTGCTCCGGCGTGGTGAGGGCCGCGACCTTGCGGTGCTCGGGCGCCAGCACCAGGAACGTCGCGCCCATCAGGGTGTCGGGCCGCGTCGTGAAGACCGTCTCCACCCCGGCGGGCGTGTCGAAGTCCACCTCGGCACCCACGGACTTCCCGATCCAGTTGGTCTGCATGGTCTTCACGCGTTCCGGCAGGTCCGCGTCCCCGAACTCCAGCAGCTCGTCGGCGTACTCGGTGATCTTCAGGTACCACTGGCTCAGCTCGCGGCGCTCCACGGCCGTCCCGCAGCGCTCGCAGTGCCCGTTCACGACCTGTTCGTTCGCGAGGACCGTCTGGTCCTTCGGGCACCAGTTGACGAGGCCGCCCTTCTTGTACGCCAGGCCGCGCCGGAACATCTCCGTGAAGAACCACTGGTTCCAGCGGTAGTATTCCGGGTCGCAGGTGTTGAACTGCCGGCTCCAGTCGATCATGGTGCCCATGCGCTTGAACTGCCCCGTCATGTCCGCGATGTTCTGGTACGTCCAGGCCCTGGGGTCCAGGCCGCGCTTGATGGCGGCGTTCTCGGCGGGCAGGCCGAAGGCGTCGAAGCCCATCGGGAACAGCACGTTGTGGCCGTTCATGCGCATCCAGCGGGCGCGGGCGTCCGGCGCGACGTACGCGTACCAGTGCCCCATGTGCAGGTTCCCGCTCGGGTACGGGAACATCGTCAGGGCGTAGTGCGCGGGACGGCTCGGGTCGTCCTGGAAGGTGTACAGGCCCGCCGCCTCCCACCGCTGCTGCCAGCTCACCTCGAAGGCGTGCGGGTTGTACCGGTTGCCGCGCTCCTCCTCGACGTGAACGGGGGACGGGTTGCCTGAAATGCTCGAATCGGTCATGAGGTACTCCTGAAACGGAACTGGAAGCTGAAAGGGAAAAAGGCGGCAACAAAAAAGCCCCGGCCGTGCAGCCGGGGACGGAGCGAACGCAGCCTGGTGGGCTAGTCGCGGCGTCCCTTGCTCGCAAGCGCAGAGCGGATCATGCCCACAGTGTAGGGACTCCGGAGGGGGCGGTCAAACCCCGCCCGGCCGCGTTCCTGCGGATCCGGTCCGGCTGAGACGGGAGGGCCGCACACGCGCCGCGGGAGATGGCCGGACAGGCGGTGCAGTCCCGCCCGTTCGGGAACGGAACGGAACGCGGGTCAGGCGCCCAGCACCTGCCGGTACACGTCCACGTACCGACGCGCGGACGCCTCCCACGAGAAGTCCAGCGCCATGCCGCGCGCCACGCGCGCCTGCCAGCCGGGCCGGTCGTCCCACGCGAGCCGCGCGGCGTGCAGCGCGGCACTCAGGTCGCCCGCGCCTCCCCCGGAGAAGCGGAACCCCACGTCGCTCGGCACGCTGTCCACCAGTCCGCCCGTCTCGCGCACCACCGGCAGCGTCCCGTACCGCATGGAGATCATCTGAGACAGCCCGCACGGCTCGAAGCGGCTCGGCATGCAGAACGCGTCCGACCCGGCGTACAGGCGGTGCGCGAGCGCCTCGTTCATGCCGCTCACGTACCGCACGCGCGGGTGCTGCGCCCAGCCCTTCAGGGCCGCCTCCAGCAGCGGGTCGCCGCTCCCCAGCACCACCACGTTCCAGTCGCGCGTCACGTCCGGCAGGGCCTCCACCAGCAGGTCCAGGCCCTTCTGCGACACGAGGCGCGACACGGCACTCAGGATCGGCGCGTCGTCCAGCAGGAACTCCGCGCGCAGCGCCGCGACGTTCGCGGGCTTGCCGGACCGGGCCGTCATGGGCAGCACGTCCGGGTCGGCCGCCGGGTTCCAGCGGTCCAGATCCAGGCCGTTCAGGATGCCGGTCAGCGCGCCCGCCGCGTCCCGCGCCTGCAGCACGCCCTCCAGACCCTCGCCGTACTCGCGGGTCGTGATCTCGCGCGCGTACGTGGGGCTGACGGTCGTGACGTGGTCACTGAACACCAGGCCCGCCTTCATCAGGTTCAGGTCCCCGTAGAACTCCGCGTCCGGCAGCATCGCGGCAGGCAGGCCGCTCCACGCGGCACCCTCCGCGAAATTCCAGCGGCCCTGGTACTGCAGGTTGTGGATGGTGTACACGCTGCGCAGGCCCGCCGCGCGCGCGTGCGCCACCACCGTTCCCGCCGCCCAGTCGTGCCCGTGCACCAGATCGAAGGTCAGGCCCATGCTCTGCAGGGTCGGCAGGACCAGGTTCCCCCAGCGCAGGAAACGTTCCACGTCGTCCTCGGCGTACAGGCCGGGCCGCTCGAAGTCCGGCGTGCCCAGGAACAGGTAGCGCACGCCCGCCGCGCGCACCTCGCCGACCCGGACCGCGCCGGGCTGCAGGCGACCGCCGTGCGGGACGCTGCCGCGCCACACCTCGGTCGGCTGGCCGTGCAGCGACTGCCACCACGGAGACAGGACCGTGACGTCCACCCCCAGCCGGACGAGCGATTCGGGCAGGGCGGCCATGACGTCGGCCAGCCCGCCGGTGCGGGAGAAGGGGAACACCTCGGACGCGATCAGCAGCAGCTGCATGCCCTTACCATAACACCGGCCTCCGGCAGGCACGGCCCGCGTTTGACAAGGCTCCGGGCCACTGCTATAGTCCCCTTCGCCTGACCAGCCGGGTGAGAACCCCAGGGGCTCTTAGCTCAACGGTTAGAGCAGTCGGCTCATAACCGATTGGTTGCCGGTTCAAATCCGGCAGGGCCCACCAAACACTTCGGGCGGTTAGCTCAGTGGTAGAGCATTCGCTTCACACGCGAGAGGTCGTAGGTTCAAGTCCTATACCGCCCACCAGTCCCCACCCTCACCCCACGGTGAGGGTGGTTCTCTTTTGCGTGGTGCCCGCCCGGCAGGAGCGGTCCAGGCGACACGCCGTCCGGCCTACGCGCCCGCGAGCTGCGGGAGGTTCACGCGCCAGCTCTGCACGCGCCCCACCTGCACCGCCACGAACCGCTCCAGCGCCCGCCACAGCTCCGCACGCCCAGCCGCGCCCAGCGGTTCCTCCATCAGGGTGCGGACACTGTGGCGCGGGAAGTGCCGCAGGAAGCCCAGCACGTCCTCCCCGAAGGCCGGGAGGCCCGCGCACGGACGGCACAGCAGCTGCCCGCTGTTCGGGTCCGGATGCTCCGGGTGCGGCGCGGCGCACACCGCGCACGCGGCCGTCTGCGGCACGAAGCCCGCCAGGGCCAGCAGCTTGTAACTCATGACGAGGCACACCCATTCCGGGTCCTCGTGCCGCGACACGCCACGCAGGCCGCCCGCGTACAGGTCGAACGCCACCTCGCTGAACTCCCCCTCCTGAAACAGCAGGTCCGCCAGTTCGGAAAGCAGGTGCGCGTACGGGTAGCGTTCCGGCACGGCCAGCCCCGCCAGCGCCCCCTCCAGGCTCGCCTGCTTCGCGGTGGCGAGATCGTTGCCGGGTGTCTGGTACACCTGCACCAGCACGTGATGAAAGAGGCTCAGCACGCTCGACAGCGGGCCGCGCACGCCACCCCGCGCGATCAGCTTCAGTTTCCCCTGCGGGGTCAGCAGCGTCACGATGATGTCCCCGGCAGGCGTCACGTGCCGCCGCAGCACGATGCCGCTCCGGTTGGCGGTCCGGCTCCTCACGCGGGCACCGACCGGAACCCGGACGGCAGGCACCGGGAACGCCCCCCGGCGAGGGCCGGGCAGGAGGAAAACAGGGCACGTCTCACCCACCCAGACTAGCGTGCCGGGATCACCACGAGAGCGGTCCCGGCACGGTTCACGCACCCTCCGGCCCGCCCGTCACGCCGTCCCGGAGGACCCGCGTGAACGCGCGGAAAGAAGCGCGAACACGGTTCAGTCCTCGATGTACATCACGTAATCCACTCCGTCGAACAGGCCGCTCAGCGGGAAGCGCGGCACGGACGCGCGGCTGCCGCCCAGGCTGAAGCCCTCGCTGCCCAGCAGGCGCTCCTCCATCACGGCGCGCTCCTCCGGCGTCAGCTGCCCCATGCGGCTCTCCGGGCCCATCTGCGTGCCGTGCGCCGCGAGGGCCGCCACCTTCAGCGGCGCGTACTTGGCGACGTTCATGCGGACCACCATCGTCTTCTCGCTCACGCCGTACAGCTGCGGGTCGAGGTCGTTCCCGAAGCGCGCCATGCTCTCCGCCGTCGCGTGGCTGAGCGCCGTGTAGTACAGGCGCTGCGGCGGGCGCGGCAGGTGCCCGGTCGAGAAGAACGCCGCGCTCGTCGCGCGGTGAACCTGCAGGTGATCGACGTGCCCGTACCCGCCGTGCGGGTCGAAGGTCACGATCACCTGCGGCTGGTGCTCCTCGATCAGCGGCCGGATCGCGGCCTCCAGCTCCAGCGGGTCCACGTTCATCAGGGCCTTCGGGTCGTCGTGCCGCACGCGCTCCGCGCGGCCCGAATCGTGGAAGTCCAGGAAGATCGGCGCGGGAATGCCGAGCGCGTCGCAGGCGGTCCGCAACTCCTGCTCGCGCTGCTGCCCGAGGTCCGTGACGGTCATGGTGGGGTCCGTGATCTTGCCCGCCTCGCCGCGCGTGGCGCACACCAGCACCACCTTCACGCCCTTGCGGGCGTAGTGGGCGAGCGTGCCGCCCACACTGAAGGCCTCGTCGTCCGGGTGGGCGAACACCGCCATCAGGGTCGGCGGGTACTCGTGACGGTACGCGAACGGCGTCGGCGCGGTCTGCGCCTCGCTGGCATTGACGGGAACGGTGGGCGGCGTGTGGGAATCCGACATGCGCGCAGTCTACGGCAGCGGGCAGGCCCGAACCGTGCGCGCGTCCCGCACGCCCGCCCCCACCGCACGCGGGGAGCGCCCCTGCACGGCAAGGAACACCGGTGCGGAACGCCATCGCCGCGCACGAAATGCTCTAGGCTCACGGGCATGCGACCGCTCGACATCAGCAGGGCCCTCACGCCCGGCCACCCGAACTGGCCGGGAGACGCGCCGTACTCCGTCACGCCCGGCGCGCGCATCGCCTCGGGCGACACGGTGAACACCGGCGTGCTGTCCACCTCTACCCATACCGGCACGCACGTCGACGCGCCCTGGCACTACGACGACCACGGCGTGACGCTGGACGCCGTGCCGCTCGACGTGTACGTCGGTGAGTGCCTGCTGCTCGACGCCCGCGCGCACGTCGGCCCGGACGGCGTGACGCCCGACCTGCTGGACGGCCTGCCGTCCCTGCCGGAACGCCTGCTGCTGCACACCGGCGAACCGGAACGCTGGACGGCCTTCCCGGACACCTTCGCGCCGCTCACGCCCGCCCTCGTGCGGCGCGCAGCGGACCTCGGCGTGCGCCTCGTCGGGACGGACGCGCCGAGCGTCGACCCCCTCAGCAGCAAGACCCTCGACGCGCACGCCGCGTGCCGGGACGCGGGCCTCTTCATTCTGGAAGGCCTGAACCTCGCGCACGCCGCGCCCGGCACATACACCCTCGTGTGCCTGCCGCTCCCGCTCGTCGGGACGGACGCCGCGCCTGCCCGCGCCGTCCTCCTGCCCGCCCCGAGGGGCGCGTGAGACGCGGCGCCTTCGCCGTCCCGCCCGGCATCTACCTCGACGGGAACAGCCTCGGGCTGATGCCGCTCGTCACGCGCGACCTGCTGGAACGCCGCCTCGGCGAGTGGAGCCACGAAGCGGCCCTCGGCTGGGAGTCGTGGTTCGGCCTGGCGGAATCCCTGTCGCCCAGCATCGCGCGGCTGGTCGGGGCAGGCGCGCACGAGGTCGTCGCGACCGGCAGCATCACCTCCAACCTGCACTCGCTCCTCGCGACCCTGTACCGCCCGGAAGGGGAGAAGCGCACCGTCGTCGCGACCGCCCTCGACTTCCCCACCGACCTGTACGCCCTGCGCGCCTGGACGGACCGGCTGGGCGGCACACTGCGCCTCGTCCCGAGCCGCGACGGGCACACCCTGCACGGTGACGACCTGCGCGCCGCCATGACGCCCGACGTGGCCCTCGTGCTGCTGCCCACCGTGCTGTACCGCTCCGGGCAGCGCCTCGACATCCCGGGCCTCACCGCCGCCGCGCACGCCGCCGGGGCCGTCATCGGGTGGGACGCCGCGCACAGCATCGGCGCCATGCCGCACGCCCTGCACGACAGCGGCGCGGACTTCGCCGTGTGGTGCCACTACAAGTACGTGAACGCCGGACCCGGCGCGCCCGGCGGCCTGTACCTGCACGAACGCTGGCATCACCTCACGCCCGGCCTGCCCGGCTGGTGGGGCAACGACAAGACCACCCAGTTCGAGATGACCACCGGGTACCGCAAGGCCCCCGGCGCGGGCGCGTACCAGACCGGCACGCCCAGCATCCTCGCGCTCACGGCCCTCCAGGGCGCGCTCGGCATCTTCGACGGCCTGAACCTCGCCGAGGTCCGCGAACGCAGCCTCGCCCTCACCGACCACCTGATCGCGCAGGTGGACCGGCACACGCCGGAACTGCAGGTCGTGACGCCCAGGTCCCACGACGAGCGCGGCGGACACGTCTCCCTCGCGCACCCCGAGGCGCGCGAACTGTCCCGCGCACTGCGGACGCTGGGCGTCGTGCCGGACTACCGCGAGCCGGACATCCTGCGCCTCGCGCCCGTCGCGCTGTACAACACCGAAGCCGAGATCGACGAGGTCGTGCGCCTCCTGCGAACCCTGCTCGACAGCGGCGAGCACCGCCGCACCCTGACACCCGCCAGCCCCGTCACCTGATACGGGTTTGATCCGATTCCAGGGATGCCGGTGCTGTTTCCGGCATCCCTTCCATCTCCTCCAAACCGTGTCAGTATCCGAAGCGGCTGAGCAGCTCCTGCGGCGGGCGTTTCGGGCGGCCCGTCTGCGGGTTGATCCACACCCATTCCGTCTCGCCGTCCACGAGCAGTTCGCCGGTCGTGGCGTTCACGATACGGTTCTGCCGCACGGCGCGCAGGCCGCCGCCCGTCTCGATCTGCGTCTGGATTTCCACCTCGTCGCCCAGCAGGGCGGAGCGGTGATAGTGCAGGCTGTGTTTGCGGACGACCGCGACGACGCCCGTGGCGGACATTTCCGCGAAGCCCGCCCCGACCGACTCGGCGTGCGCGCGCGCCACCTGCTCGATCCAGCCGAGGTACACGACGTTGTTCACGTGCCCCAGCTCGTCCAGCTCGGCGCTCTGCACCGTGAGGCGCAGGCTGAAGCGGCGCAGCCGCAGCTGCTCGGCCGTGGCGGCCGGGGCGCACGAGGTGGTCCCGTCGGCAGCGGACGGGTGTGCAGGAGGGGGAACGACCAGAGTTCGGCTCACAGGTCTTCAGCGTACCGCATCCGCCTGACAGCGGCCTTACAGTTGTAAGGTCAACTCAAGGCTCCCGGCCCGTCCGGACAGGCGCCCCTCATGCGGTATTGATCCGATTCCAGGGATGCCGGGAACAGCACCGACATCCCGTCTTGGGCAGGACAGCGCCCTGCAGGACGCTTGCCCGCTTCCATCTCCTCAACACCGTACTTGTTGGTACTCGCGGCCGGGCGGCGGCTTCGCGTTCCGCTCGGCTGAACTCCAAACGTTCAGCTCACAACCGTATCAGGCGGGCGCGCGGGTCAGCGCAGCTCGCGGATGGACGCCGCCTCGGACACGTCGAGCGCCGTCACGCCGCCCGCATCGTGGGTGCTGTACGTCACCCGCACCCGCCGGAACGTGATCAGCAGGTCCGGGTGGTGCTGCACCGACTCCGCCTGCTGCGCCACCCGCTCCGCGAACTGCACGCCGTCCAGGTACGTGTCGAAGGTCCACTCGCGCCAGATGGCGGCCGTGTCGCCCTGCCAGCCGGACGGCATGCGCGTCCGCAGCTGCTCGGCACTCAGCACGGCCCGCGCGTCCGGCGCCCCGGCCGTGGACGGGCTGGCGGTGTCGGCCTTCGTGGCGGGCGTTCCCTGCTCGGCTTCGGTCATGCTTTCAGCTTAACCCGGCCCTGCGCCATCCGGCGGACGGCGGCCCGCACCCCCCCTGCTATCCTGACCGGCATGACTGTCACCACCCGTATCGCCCCCAGCCCGACCGGCGACCCGCACGTCGGGACCGCGTACCAGGCGCTGTTCAACAGCGTGTTCGCCGCGCAGAACGGCGGGAAGTTCATCGTCCGCATCGAGGACACCGACCGCAACCGCTACAACGCGCAGAGCGAGGGCCGCATCCTCGACATGCTCGACTGGCTCGGCATCCACCCCGACGCCAGCCCCCGCAACGAGGACAGCCTCGGGCCGTACACGCAGTCCCTGCGCGCCGACCTGCACCGCCAGTACGCCATGCAGCTGCTCGACGCCGGGAAGGCGTACCGGGCGTTCGACACGCCCGAGGAGCTCGACGAGCGCCGCAGGGCCGCCGAGGCCCGCAAGGACAGTTACCTGGGCTACGACCGCCGTGACCGCGCCCTGACCCGCGAGGAGTCCGACGCGCGCGCCGGGGCCGGTGAGGCGTTCGTGATCCGGCTCGCGTCGCCGCTCGAAGGGCAGACGGTCGTCCGGGACCGCCTGCGCGGCGACGTGACCTTCCAGAACGCCGAACTCGACGACAAGGTCCTCCTGAAACGCGACGGGTTCCCCACGTACCACCTCGCGGCGATGGTGGACGATCACCTGATGGGCGTCACGCACGTCATCCGCGCCGAGGAATGGCTGACGAGCACGCCCACGCACATCCACATCCTGGAGGGCCTGGGGTGGGCGCAGCCGGAATGGATTCACACGCCGTGGCTGCTGTCGGCGGGCGGCAAGAAGTACAGCAAGCGGCGCGGCGACCCCAGCGTCGAGGACTTCCGCCGCATGGGCATCCTCCCGCAGGCCCTCCTGAACTACCTGGGCATGATGGGCTGGACCATGCCGGACGGCGAGGAGGTCTTCGGCGTGCAGGACATGGTGCGGCACTTCTCGTGGGAGCGCGTCAGCCTGGGCGGCAGCACCTTCGACGTCACCAAGCTGAAGTGGCTGAACGGCAAGTACCTGCGCGAGGTGCTGACGCCGGATGAGGTCGCCTCGCAGCTGCAGGCCTTCCTGACGCTGGCGGGCACGCCCGTCCCGGACGACGCGTACTTCCGGCAGGTGGTCGCCATGCTCACCCCGCGCCTGGAGACGCTGGGGGAGTTCATGGACAAGACCGCGTACTTCTGGACGGACGAGTACTCCGTGACCGACAAGGCGCAGAAACTCATCGCGGAAGGTCAGGACCTGCTGCGGGCCGCGCGGGACACGCTGTCTGGCCTGCCGGACTTCCGGCACGACACCACCGACGCCGCCCTGCGCGCCCTGGCCGAAACGCAGGGCATCAAGCCCGGCAAGCTGATGCAGCCGCTGCGGGCCGCCGTGGCGGGCACCTCTGAGTCGCCCGGCCTGTTCGAGATGCTCGAAGCGCTGGGCCAGGAGCGCGTGCTGGCACGCCTGGACCGCGCCATTCAGGGCTGAGGGACAGAAGAACGAACCGTGCAGGCGGGGCCGAACAGTGACGTTCGGCCCCGCCTGTCGTCCGTCCCGTGTTCAGCGGGGCGTGAAGGTCCGCACGACCTGCACCAGCCGGTAGCGGACGTTGCTGCCGTCTGCTGCGGGCACGGCGACGCGCTGCACGCTGAGCTTCAGCAGGCTCGTCACGCCCCCCTGGAACGCGAAGCCCTCGATGTTCCCGTGAAAGACGCTCCAGGCCGTCTCGCCGGGGTGCTTGACGAGCAGGCATTCGCCCGCCCCGACGCCCTGGCAGGGGACGCGCCGGTCACCCACGATGAACAGGTCCTCGTCCGGCCCCAGGCCGGTGGGCGTGACGGTGTCGAAGGGCGTGCGCGCGTCCGGCAGGTCTGTCGCGGGCAGCGTGGTGGCGGGCGCGGTCGTGCCGGTGGGCGGTGTGGCCCCGCCCGGCTGGGCGTCCGTAAAGGTCAGGGTGGCGTCCGCGGTGCTCAGGGTAAGCGTGCCGCCCGACACGCGGTACGCGGCGCCGCTCTGCAGCAGGCCCGGCAGCGAAGGCACGCCGCCCGCGTCCGGCAGGCACGCCATCTCGGTGCTGACGAGGGGACCGGTCGCCAGGACGGTGCCGCTGCCCGGCCCGCTCACCGCCACCTTGCCGGGACCGCCGAAGCTGTTGCAGCCGTCCGTGCCGGTCACGCGCGCGCCCTGCACCCGGAACGTGACGGGGCGCGCCGTCCGGACCGCGCTGCCGTTCACGCTCACGAGCGTCCACGTCACGCCCGTCACCCCATCACGGACGGCGTTGCCCTGGCCGGGCACCGGAGCGACCGGCGGCTTCACGGGCACAGGTTTGACGGGGACTGGCTGAGTCACCGGGGGTTGGGCGGGTTTCGCGCCGCTGCGCAGCCGGAACACCAGCTTGCCCTGCGTGCCCGCGTACAGCGTCAGCACGCTGCCCGACACGCCGAAGCGCGTCGTGTCCTTCAGCAGGTTCAGGTACCGGGACTCCAGCGTCATCAGGTTCGGCGGGCAGCTCATGCGCGTCGTGGCGAGCGGCCCGAAGCGCAGCACGTCGCCCCGCGACGCGTACCCGCCCCGGAAGGTGTTGCAGCCCGCGCTGCCGCTCGCGGAACTCGCCGCGAACTGCACGCTGGGATTCCTGATCCCTGCAGGCAGCGTCACCGCCCCCCCGTGATCCGTCAGGACCTGCAGCTCCCACACCATGCCGTTCACCGGCACTCCACCCGGCCCCGCCGTGCCGCTCCCCGTGCCCTGCGCGCCCGCCACGCCCAGCAGCAGCGCCGCGCTCACGATGCCGGCCCCCGGCACGCCCATCACCTTCAGCAGTCTTTTCATGCTTCCAGGGTGCCTCAGCGAAGCTGACCCAAGATGCGGGCCGCCTGACGGCCCCTCATACAGAGCGTTCATGTGGGCAGGCCGGGACGCGCGGGAGGGCGTGCGGGCGCTATGCTGCCCTCATGTCATGGCTAGACCGCCTGCGCGACGGGCTGAGTAAGACCCGCAAACAACTCAACGAATCGGCCGGGATTCTCGGAACCGACCTGAAAGACGTGTTCACCACCCGCATCGAGACGCTCGAAGACCTCGAGTACGCCCTCATCGCGGCCGACGTGGGCCGCGAGGCGACCGAGGAGATCCTCGAGGACGTCAAGGCCAGCAACAAACCCAAACTGCAGGAGGCGCTCATGGACGCCATGACCCTGCAGCTCGAACCCGACCTGCGCCGCGCGCAGTTCCGCAAGCTGGGCTTCACGCCCGACGCGCGTCGCGGCAGCGTGGAACCGCAGGGCAAGGTCATCATGGTGATCGGCGTGAACGGCGTCGGCAAGACCACCACCATCGCCAAGCTCGGCCAGTACTACCAGGGGCGCGGCAAACGCGTGATGTTCGCGGCCGGCGACACCTTCCGCGCGGCGGCGGGCGCGCAGCTGGGCGTGTGGGGCGAACGGCTCGGCATTCCGGTCGTGCAGGGTCCGGACGGGGGCGACCCGGCCGCCGTGGCGCACGACGGCGCCACCGTGCGCAAGGCGCGCGGCTTCGACCTGCTGTTCGTGGATACGGCGGGCCGCCTGCACAACAAGCACAACCTGATGGAAGAGCTGAAGAAGGTCAAACGCGTCATCGACAAGGCCGACCCCGGCGAGCCCGCCGAGGTGTGGCTGGTCCTCGACGCCGTGACCGGCCAGAACGGCCTGCAGCAGGCCAAGAAATTCCACGAGAGCATCGGCCTGACGGGCGTCATCGTCACGAAACTCGACGGGACCTCCAAGGGCGGCATCGTCGTGCCGATCGTGCGGGAACTGGGCGTGCCCATCAAGTTCATCGGGGTGGGGGAGAGCGCCGACGACCTCCAGCCCTTCGACAGCCGCGAGTTCGTGCAGGCCCTCTTCGACGTGGACCTCCCCCAGGACCGCTGAACCGCCTGTCCGTTCCTGTCCGGGACGACGGACCCACCCGGACCCGTTCGCGACCTACAATCCGGGTATGCGTGTCTTCCTGCCCGACCTGGCCCCCTTCCGCGACCTGACGCTGGAGGGGGTCACGCCCGTGTACTACAGCCGTGACGCACTGCCGGAGGGCGGCGCGGACGGTTTCGTGCTGTGGTTCCTGCCGGAAGCGCAGCGGCGCGACCTGCTGTCCCGGCCCGGCCTGAAGTGGGTGCTGACGCTCACGGCCGGGATCGACCACGTGGTGAACGACCTGCCGGACGGCGTGCAGCTCTTCAACGCGCACGCCCTGCACGACCGGGCGGTGGCGCAGCACGCGCTGGCCCTGGTGCTGGCGGCCGGGCGGGGCCTGCACCGCTTCCGGGACGCGCAGCACGCCCGCCGCTGGGAGAGGGCCGGAGCGATGTACACCCTGGAGGGCCGCCACGTGGTCGTGTGGGGCTTCGGGCACATCGGGCGGCTGCTGGAAGGCATGCTGCTGCCGCTCGGCGCGACCGTGGCGGGCCTCACGTCGCGCAGCACGCCGGACGACGTGAACGCCGCGCTGGCCTCGGCGGACGACCTGGTGCTGCTGCTGCCGCGCACGCCCGCCACGCGCCACATCCTGAACGCCGACCGGCTCGCGCGCCTGCCGCGCCACGCGTGGGTGTACAACCTCGGGCGCGGCGAACTGATCGACCCGGACGCGCTGCTGCACGCCCTGCAGGACGACGCGCTGGGCGGCGCGGCGCTCGACGTGACCGCCCCCGAACCGCTCCCGCAGAGCAGTCCGCTGTGGACGCAGCCGAACGTGATCGTGACGCCGCACGTCGGCAGCACCACCGACGACCTGATCCGGCGCGGCGCGGCGTACACCGCGCGCTTCGTGGAGGCCGTCCGGACAGGCGTGGACGTGCCGGACCCCGTGCAGACGGACCGCGGGTACTGATCCCGGACCGAGCTGAACGCCGGGAGTTCAGCTCAAAACCGTATGGACCGTCCGCCGTGCGGCGTGCATGAACGGGTTCTTCCGGCCGGATGAGCGCGCACTTGCGGACGGGTGAGTGCGGCGGGTTACACTGACGGCTGCACGTCACACCGGGAGGACCTCGGCCCACGGGATGGAAGTGCTTCCATCGCGAGGCCCGGACCAGCCCCCCGGCGGGACACAGGAGGCAACATGAGTATTCCCCGTTCCAGCGGTGTTCTGCTGCACCCCACCAGCCTCCCCGGCCCCTACGGCATCGGTGAGCTGGGCGTGCACGCCCACGCCTTCATCGACTGGCTCGCCGACGCCGGCCAGCACTACTGGCAGGTCATGCCGCTCGGCCCCACCGGCTACGGCGACAGCCCCTACCAGGCGTTCAGCGCCTTCGCCGGGAACCCCTACCTGATCAGCCTGCAGGACCTCCGCACCGACGGCCTCCTGCAGGACAGCGACTTCGACGTCATCCCCGAATTCAGCGCCGACCGCGTCGACTTCGGCCAGCAGTACATCTGGCGCAATCAGATGCTCGACCGGGCCTTCGCGCACGCCGAAGCGGCCCTCATGAGCGGCGAACACCCCCTGCACGCCGACTTCGACCGTTTCGTGACGCAGGAAGCCGACTGGCTCGGCGACTACGCCCTCTACACTGCCATCAAGGCCACGCAGGGCGGACTCCCCTGGAACGCCTGGCCCGAAGCGCTCCGCGCCCGCCAGCCGGAAGCGATGGCGCAGGCCCGGCAGACCCTCGCCCGCGACCTGCTGCGCGTGTCCTTCCTGCAGTTCCTGTTCTTCCGTCAGTGGAACACCGTCCGCGAGTACGCCCGCAGCAAGGGCATCGCCATCATCGGCGACATCCCCATCTTCGTCGCCATGGACTCCTCGGACGCCTGGGCGCGCCCCGAACAGTTCCAGTTCGACGCCGCCGGCCAGCCCACCGCCGTCGCGGGTGTGCCGCCCGACTACTTCAGCGAGACGGGACAGCTGTGGGGCAACCCCCTGTACCGCTGGGACGCCATGCAGCAGGACGGCTTCAAGTGGTGGATCGAACGCTTCCGGGGCAGCCTCAAGCTGTTCGACGTGATCCGCATCGACCACTTCCGGGGCTTCGCCGCGTACTGGGAGATCCCGTACCCCGCCGAGACCGCCGTGCACGGCCGCTGGGTCGCCGCGCCCGGCCACGCGCTCTTCCAGGCGATCCGTGACGCGCTGCCCGGCATAGACATCATCGCCGAGGACCTCGGCGTCGTCACGCCCGACGTCGAGGCGCTCCGCGACGACTTCGACCTGCCCGGCATGGCCGTCCTGCAGTTCGCGTTCGGCGGCGGCGACTTCAGCGTCAACGCCTTCCTGCCCGACAACCTCCGCGAGAATCAGGTCGTGTACACCGGCACGCACGACAACGACACCACGCGCGGCTGGTGGGCGCACGCCGAGGAGAGCGAACGCCACGCGTACCGCGTGTACACCAGCAGCGACCCCAGCGAGGAGACCTTCGCGTGGGCACTCACGCGCATGGCCTTCCACAGCCGCGCCAAGCTCAGCGTGGTCCCCCTGCAGGACGTCCTGAACCTCGGCACGCAGGACCGCATGAACCTGCCCGGCACCACCGGCCCGCAGAACTGGACGTGGCGCTACCGCGCGGACGCCCTCACGCCCGCCCTGTCCGCCCAGCTGCGCGCCCTGACCGAGGAGACCGGCCGCCTCATACGTTTTTGAGCTGAACCTTTGGAGTTCAGCCGAGCGAAGCGAGTACCAAAAAGTACGGTTTTGAGGAGGTGGAAGCGGGCAAGCGTCCTCATGGGCGCTGTTCTGCCCAAGAAGGGATGTCGGTGCTGTTCCCGGCATCCCTGGAATCGGATCAAAACCGTATCACCTGACCGCACCCGCGGAAACGGCACATAGAAAGGGGCGGGGCCTGAACTGCGAACGGTTCAGGCCCCGCCCCTCCGCATGTTCAGGTGGCCGCGCCCGTCAGCGCCCCGTCCAGCAGCGCATGCAGCCGCGCCCGCGTGAACGGCCGCTTCCCCTCCAGCAGCCCCTCCTCGCCCGCATGCAGGTGCCAGTGCCTGCTGCCCCCCATCAGACGCAGCTGCACGGCCTTCAGGTCCACGTGCCTCGGACTGACGGACGCCACCAGCAGCGGCTGCCCGTCCCGGTTCAGGCTCGCGCTGGCCGTGGAGGTCGGCAGGTCGTACGGCCGCTCCATCCGGTAGATGAAATCCGGGAAATCACTCACCTTCACGTACTCCAGGCCGGAGAACTTCGCATAATCCTGCATCCAGCCTAGAAGCTCCACCCAGCAGCCGTACAGCCGTGCGTCGTTGTGTGACATGTACACGCAGTGTAACAAACGCGGAGGGCCGCCCCGGCACGCAGCACGGCAGGCGGCCCCCAGGGAAGGGACGGGTCAGCAGTTGTCGACGACGGGAATGAAGTTCGAGGACAGCACGTCCGTCGAGCCTTTCGGGCTGTGCCCCACCATCTCCAGCCGCGTCAGGCCGATCACGTGCGCGTTCGGGACCACGATGATGCTCTGGGGCCCGACGTTCAGCGGCGCGACGCCCGCCCCGACCGTGAAGCCCAGGCTGACGGACGAGCCGGAATCGCTGACCGTCACGTTCCTGATGTTGCCGCTCACGTTGCCGGTCGTGCCGCCCTTCAGACGAACGTCCACCGTACTGATGGTGCCGCTGTACGAGAAGGACGCGTTCATGGGCGTGGTCGTGTTGTCGCAGATGGCCGGGCCGGAATACGAACCGCCGTTGTACGTCGCGTTCTGCACGCCGTACCCGCTGCTCAGCGTGAGAGACGACGGATCGATGTACAGGTCCCCGCCCGAAGACAGCCCCCCGCACGACGCGAGAACGAACGTGAGTACAGCCCCGCCCAGCCCTGCCCGGATTCTGTTGGTCATGACTCTCATTCTCGGGGACTGGACTGACGTCAACATGACCGGGTGTTCAGGAATCTCTGAACTTCCGGTCCGCGAACACCTGAATCGTGCGGTGTTGAGCTGAACGCTTCGAGTTCAGCCGCGCGAAGTGAACACCAGAAAATACGGTAGATACGGTTTCGAGGAGACGGAAGCGGACACGTGACCCTCCTGCGGAGCTGGACCCGTCATGGGCACTGTTGTGCCCGAAAGGCGGGCATGCGTCCTGTAGGGCTTCTGTTCTGTCCAGGAATGGACGCCTTCGCTGTTTTCGGCATCCCTGGAACAGGATCAGACCGGGTCGCTGCTCGTGCCCTGCAGCGCGCAGTTCACATATGACGGGACGCTGCCCGTGGTCAGGGTGTTGGTGGTCTGACCGGTGCTGGACGTGCCCACCACCGTCGCGTGGAACCCGCCGTACCCGCCAGCCACGCGGTCCGACTCTGCCGTCGTCACGAACTTCACGGGGCGCGTGGCGGGATTCACGACGATGCCCTGCGGGAGGATCTCGCTGTCGCTGCCCGTCACGGCCGGCTGCTCGAACAGGCCACTGTACCGGTCGGCCGACACGTTCAGGTTCCCGCCCGAGAAGGTCGTGTCGTACGCGCTCCCGTACCGGCTGCTGGTCTCACCGATCAGTTGGACGTGCAGCGCGGTGGGCGCGGTGCTGGCCGTCACGGTCACGCGCACCAGGTTCGCGGCGCTGACGCTGTTCACGTTGGCGCACACCACGTACTGACTGTTGATGGTGTCGTAGTACTCGGTCTTCACGGTCGGGTTGCTGATCCTCAGCGAGTTGTCGGGCGTCGTCGAATCCACGTTGCACGCGGCGAGCAGCACAGCCAGGCCCAGCGTCCCCATCATTGCGTTCAGACCGGTCTTCATGCCTCTCATGATGCCTCACGCCGCTGACCTGAACGTGACGGGAGCTTGAGAAAGCCCTGAGGGACGTGGCCGCACGGTGAGGAACAGGTGACCTGATAGACTCGTTCACTATGGCGACTGACCTCAAAACGCAACTCAAGCAGGCTGTCGAGGAGGCTGCCCGTTCGCTCGGCGGCACCATCGACGCCGTCATTCAGGAGACGCCCGCAGACAAGCCCGGCGATTACGGGACGCCCGCAGCGTTCCTGCTCGCCAAGGCCATGCGGCAGAACCCGGCCGTCATCGCGGGGCAGCTCGCGGCGGCCGTGGTGCTGCCCGCCGGGATCGCGCGGGCCGAGGCGGTCGGGCCGTACCTGAACTTCTTCGTGGATGCGGGCGCGTTCGTGCGCGGCGTGGTCGAGGTGCGCCCCACCTTCCCGCACCAGCCGGACAAGGTCATCATTGAGCACACCAGCGTCAACCCGAACAAGGAACTGCACGTCGGGCACGTCCGCAACGTCACGCTGGGCGACAGCATGGCCCGCATCTTCCGCGCGGCCGGGCACACCGTCGAGGTGCAGAACTACATCGACGACACGGGACGGCAGGCGGCCGAGAGCCTGTACGCGCAGACGCACTACGGCCTGATGTGGGACGGCGTGCAGAAGTACGACCAGTTCATGGGCGAAGGGTACGTGCGCCTGAACGCCGACCCTGACAAGGCCAGGGCCGAGGACGGCATCCGCGCCATCATCCACCGGCTGGAGACGGGCGAACTGCGCGGCGAGATCGAACGGATCGTGGAGGCGCACCTGCAGACGTGCTTCCGGCTGGGCGCCCGCTACGACCTGCTGAACTGGGAGTCGGACGTGGTCGGCAGCGGCTTCCTGAGCAAGGCCATGGGCATCCTGGAAGGCAGCCCCAGCACCAGCCACCCCACGGAAGGCAAGTTCGCGGGCGCGTTCGTGATGGACGTGTCGGCGTTCATGCCGGGCCTGGAGGAACCGAACGTGGTCCTCATGCGTTCCGACGGGACCGCCATGTACGCCGCGAAGGACATCGGGTACCAGTTCTGGAAGTTCGGCCTGTTCGGCGGCATGCGGTTCCGGCCGTTCATCACCGACCCGGACGGCAAGGTCATCTGGACGAGCCACCCGGACGGCGAGCCGGACGCGGAAGGCCGCTTCGGGCACGCGGCCGAGGTCATCAACGTGATCGACACGCGCCAGGAGCACCCGCAGCGCGTCGTCGCGGCGAGCCTCGGCGTGGCCGGACACCCGGAGCAGGAGGCGCGCAGCATCCACCTCAACTACGCCTTCGTGACCTTCGAAGGCCAGACGATCTCCGGCCGCAAGGGGGTGGGCGCGAGCGCGGACGCCGTGATGGACGAAGCGCACGCGCGCGTCACGACGCTCATGCAGGACCTCAAGCCGGAAGTGCTCGGCACGCCCGAAGGGGACGAGATCGTGCGCCGCATCGCCATCGGCGCGATCCGCTTCGCGATGCTGAAGAGCGAACCGACCCGCACCCTCGACTTCCGCTGGGATCAGGCGCTGGCCCTGCAGGGCGACACCGCCCCGTACGTGCAGTACGCCGCCGTCCGCGCCGCCAACATCCTCAGGAGGGCCGCCGCCGAAGGCCACACCCCGGACGGCGCCGACTGGAGTCAGATCACGCCGCTGGAACTGGACCTCGCCAAGGTCGTCGCCCGCGCCCCGCAGGTCATTCAGACGTCCGTGCGCGTCCACAGCCCGCACGTCGTCGCGCAGTACGCGCTGGACCTCGCCACGGCCTTCAACGCCTGGTACAACGCCAAGGGCCCCGACGGGAAGCCCGCCACGAACGTCCTGCAGTCGCCCGCCGGACTGCGCGAGGCCCGACTCGCCCTCGTGCAGCGCCTCCGCGCCGAGATGGAGGAAACCCTGGGGCTGCTCGGCATCCAGATTCCCTCCTCGATGTAAGGCAGCGACAGTCTGGCCGGAGCGTCCGGTCGTTCCCGCCCCTCCGCCCGGTGCGTGAGGGGCGGGTGCTGTTGCAGGGGCCTGACGTTGCACGGTCGGCGGTCACGGATGCCGTCCGGTTCAGGACTGCCCGTGCAGGGCGGCTCTGGCGACGCCTGACCGCTCGCTCAGCCCTGCCTTGACGGCGTGCCGCGCGGCGCGGGGTTCAGGTGCCTCTGGGTTTGGCTTTGCGGGTGGCTTCGGCGGTCCACGGGTCGTCCGGCCAGGGGTGGCGGGGGTACTGGCCTCGCAGGTCCTTGCGGGCCTCGAAGTACCCGCGTTCCCAGAAGGAGCGGAGGTCCTGCGTGACCTGCACGGGGCGGCGGGCGGGGGAGAGCAGGTGCAGCAGGACGGGCGTGCGGCCCGCGTTGACGGTGGGCGTGTCGGCCAGGCCGAACAGTTCCTGCAGTTTCACGGCCAGGATGGGCGCCTCGCCGTCCGCGCGGTACTGGAGGCGCACGCGGTTGCCGCTGGGAACGTCCAGCATGACGGGCGCGAGCTCGTCGAGGGTCCGCGTGAGGTTCCACGGGAGGAGGGTCTGCAGGGCGGGCAGGACGTCCACGCGGTTCAGGTCGTCGCGGGTGCGGGCCGTGCCGAGCGTGCCGGGCAGCCATTCGTCCAGGCGGGCGAGCAGCGCGTCCCGGCCCAGGTCGGGCCAGTCGTCGCCGCGCCAGGCGCGCAGGCTGGACACCCGGGCCAGCCACTGCTGCGCGGTGTCCGACCACCGCAGCACCTCCAGGCCTTCCTGGCGGACGGCGTCCGTGAGGGCGGCCGTGCGGAGGTGGGCGGGCACGTCGCGCAGCGGTTCGGCGTGCAGGAGGACGGCGCCCACGCGGTCCTCGCGCTGCGCGATCAGCGTGCCGGTCCGCGCGTCCCAGCGCACGCGGTCCTCGCGCGTGACGCGGGCCGCGAGGGCCTCCTCGTGGATGGGCGCGGCGAGGTACACGCGGCCCTCGCCCGCCACCTGCCGCGCGTCCAGCGTGGCGACCGCGATGAGGGGCGTCCCGGCGAGCGGGTCCGCTTCGGGGAGGCGGACGCCCTGCCCGCCCACCATCAGGTAGCGGTCGCGGGTGCCTTCGCGCAGGGCGGCCACGCGTTCCGGGTACGCGAGCGCGACGAGGCGCCCCACGTCGGCGGGGTCCGCGTGCCGGTGGGGGGCGTTCATGCCGATCTCCTGCCGCCAGTGCCGCGAGAGGCGCTCGACGCGTTCCAGCACCACCGTGTCGCCGGTCGTCGCCTGCCGGTTCCGCCAGCGGTGCAGGGCCAGGAGGCGTTCCCCGAGGTCCGTGCCCGCCCCCGTCCCGGCGAGCGGGTCGCGTTCCTCCAGCAGGGCGGCCACGTCGCACGCGAGGGCCTGCAGGCCCGCCTGGACGCTGCCGCGCAGCAGGTGCGCGAGGCGCGGGTGGGTGGGGAGGCGCAGCAGCGCCAGCCCTTCGGGCGTCGCGAGGCCCTGCGGGGTGAGGGCGTCCAGGTCGCGCAGCAGCACGCGGGCGCTCTCCACCCGGCGCTCGGGTGGCGCGTCCAGCCAGTGGAGGCTGCCGGGGTCGGGCGTGCCCCACCCCGCGAGTTCCAGCGTGAGCGGCGCGAGGTCCGCCTCCAGGATCTCCGGGGGTTGCGCGGCCGCGAGGGCCGCCTGCGTGCGTTCGCTCCACAGGCGCAGCGCAACGCCCGGCGCGGTGCGGCCCGCCCGTCCGGCGCGCTGCGTGGCGGCGTCGTGCGTGACGCGGACCGTCACGAGGCGGCTGAGGCCCGTGCCGGGATCGAACTGCTGCCTGCGCGTCCATCCGCTGTCGATCACGACGCGTACCCCGTCGAGCGTCAGGGACGTCTCGGCGATGCTGGTGGCGAGCACCACCTTGCGCCGCCCGTCCGGGTCGGGCAGGATGGCGCGCCCCTGCGCTTCCGGCGACAGGTCCCCGTACAGCGGGAGGACCGTCACGTCCGGGTGCCGGGCCGACAGCGTCCCGAGCGCGCGGCGGATCTCGCCCACGCCCGGCAGGAACGCGAGCACGTCACCCGGCAGGTCGGAGAGGGCGCGCGTCACGGCCGCCGTCACGGCCGCGTCCGGCGGCCCGGCCGGATCGACCGGCAGGTACTTCACGTCCACCGGGTACGCGCGCCCCTCGGACGCGACGAGCGGCACGTTGCCCAGACGTGCGGGCAGGGCCGGGTCGAGCGTGGCGGACATCACCAGCACCCGCAGGTCCGGCCGCAGCGCGTCCTGCACCTCGCGCACCAGGGCGAGCGCGAGGTCCGCCTGCAGGCTGCGTTCGTGGAACTCGTCGAACACCACGAGGCCCACGCCCGGCAATTCCGGGTCGCTCTGCAGGAGGCGCGTCAGGATGCCTTCCGTCATGACCGTCACGCGCGTCCGGGCGGACACCCGCGAGTCGAAGCGCACGCGGTACCCGACGAGGCCGCCCACCTCGCTCCCCGTGTTCGACGCGAGGCGCGCGGCGACACTGCGGGCCGCGACGCGCCTGGGCTGCAGCACCACCACGCCCTGCCCGGCCAGCCACGGCTCGCCGAGCAGTTCGGTGGGCAGCACGGTGCTCTTGCCCGCACCGGGCGGCGCCTGCAGCACCACCAGACTGTGCCGGGCCAGCGCGGCGCGCACGTCCGGCAGCACCGCATGAATTGGCAGGAGGGCAGTCACGAACGGGATGTTACCCCAATTCCGGCAGCGGGCCGCGCCGTCAGGTCACCGTGCGCCCGGCGCGTCCACGTGTCCCGGCACGATCCGCAGCACGTCCCGCAGGTCCGTGAGCTGCCAGTCGGGCGTCACGCCGTCCGGCAGGGCGTGCCCGCCCGGCAGGAGGGCCGCGCGCATCCCCACCCCCTGCGGGCCGAGCACGTCGTTCCCGGGGCTGTCTCCCACGTACACCGCTTCGTGCGCGTCCACCCCGAGCCGCGCCAGGGCCAGCCGGAAGATGTCCGGGTCGGGCTTGCGGACGCCTGCCGCCTCGCTGATCAGCACGTCGTCCACCAGCGGTCCCAGCCGCAGCCCGTCCAGGCACTGCTGCTGCTTGCACGTCCAGCCGTTCGTGACGATGCCCAGCCGCACGCCGTTCGCCCGCAGGCGCGCCAGCACGTCATGCGCGTGCGGCATGGGCGCCACATCGTCCCAGGCGTGCCGGTCGAAGTCCGCCAGCAGCACCTCCGGGTCGTGCGGCAGCGAGAACTCCCGCACCAGCAGCGGGAACACCTCGCGTTTCGGCCGGTACCCCAGGTCGTCCAGCGCCAGCCAGCGGTCCACGTACCCGTCCGGCAGCCCGAACCGCCCCACGTGCCCCACCAGCCAGCGCCGCACCGTGCAGGCGCGGTCGTGCAGCGTGCCGTCCAGATCGAACAGCACCGCCCGCACCCTCCCCCCCTGCGCGGGCGTCACCTCGGGCCGGGCCGCACCGTCAGGTCCGTGACGACCGCGTCACGCGGCGCCTCCAGCACGTACCGCACCGCCTCCGCCACCGTCTCCGGCCGGATGAACGCGTCCCCTCGGTACTCGCCGCCCTCCTGCCCCACCACCTTCTGCTGCATGCCCGTGTCCGTCCGGCCCGGGTACACGCTCGTGACGCGCACACCGTGCTGAGCCTCCTCGGCCCGCAGGGCGTCCGCCAGGGCACGCAGCGCGAACTTGCTCGCCGCGTAACTTCCCCAGCCCGCGTTCGCGGTCAGGCCCGCCCCGCTGTTCACGAACACCACGTTCCCCCGCTCCGCCCGCACGCGCGGCAGCAGCAGCCCCGTCAGCTCGGCGGGCGCCACCACGTTCACGGCCAGCGTGTGCGTCCAGATCTCGTGCGACTGCTCGGCCACGTTGCCCAGCTCCACCACGCCCGCGTTGTGCACCACGTTCGTCACGCGCTCCAGCCCCGCCTCTTCCAGCAGCTCCGCGAACGACGCGGGCCGCGACAGGTCCATCACGAGCGGCCTCGCGTCCGGCAGTTCCGCGCACAGCGCCGCCACCCGCCCCAGGTCCCGCCCCTGCAGCACCAGCGAGTGACGGTGCAGGACGTGAGCGAGTGCCGCACCGATCCCGCCGGTGGCCCCCGTGATGAGCGTGACTGGTCTGCTGGAATGCGTCATGGCCCGAGTGTAGAGCACCCGCCACACCCGCCGCGCCCCCACATCCGTATCCTGAACGCCATGACCGACCCCACCGCGAACCCCCACCCGAACACGGCGACCAGCGAACCCCACCCCATCCGCGTGGACTGGACCGAAACGGCCCTGTGGCCCGGACAGCTCGGCCTGACCCTCGCGCCCGGCAGGAAAGGCCTGTCCGCCGACGGCCGCACCCGCCACGACCGCGACCTCCTGGCCGACCTCACCCGCCTGCGCCGCGAACACCACGCGCAGACCCTCGTCAGCCTCCTCGAAGACGACGAGGCCCGGCGCCACGGCCTTCAGGACTACGACGAACACGCGGATGCCCTCGGCCTCGACGTCCTGCACCACCCCGTCCCAGGCGCGGACGTCCCCCGGAACCCCGCCCTGTACGCCGAGACCGTCGACGAGATCATGAACCGCCTCCTGAACGGAGAGACGGTCGTCGCGCACGGCCTAAGCGGCCTCGGCCGCGCCGGAACGCTCGCCGCGTGCCTGCTCGTCCAGGCGGGCATGGCCCCGGGTGACGCCGTGAAGCACGTCCGGCAGGCCCGCCCGGGCGCCACCATGACGGACGCGCAGGTCCGCTACGTGGACACCTTCGGCGAGTGACACAGGCCCCCGGCAGGGGAAAGGCCGCCGCACCGATCAGGGTGCGGCGGCCTTCTCTCTCAGCCGTCAGTGGACGGAGGAGGTCAGGGGCAGACGTTCAGCGGGCTCGCGCTGTTGCGGGGCGCGGGCGTGGCGGCCGTGAAGTCGCTGCTGTTCTGGTTGGTGTCCTGGCAGCCGTTCGCCTTCCTGAAGGCCGCGAGGACCGTGGAGATGGCGGGTGCGGCGGCCGTGCCCTCGTACGTGCTGGCCGTGCCGTAGCCGACGAGGTCGATCAGGGCCGGGGTGCTGGCGGCCGTGGAGACGGCCGTCGTGCCGTTCACGATGGCGATCTTGCCGTTCGCGGCGGCCATGTTGAGGGCGGTGGTGGTGTCGTCCGCGCCGGTCAGGTCGCTGCCGCTGTAGGGTGCGCCGCCGGTGCCGGTGGCGGGGCTCACGCTCAGCAGGTAGTACTGTCCGGGCTTGAGGACCACGTTCTTGAGGCTGTACGTGCCGGTGAAGGTCGTGCTTGACGTGGCGCCGTACTGCAGGCTCTTGCCGGAGAGGTTCACGTCCTGCCCGCCCGCGTTGAACAGCTCCACGTAATCCACCTTGTAGGCGGGGATGGGGTTCGTGCTGGTGCTGCCGCCACCGCCGTACACCTGGCTGATGACGAGCTTCCCGGCCGTGGTGGGTGCGTTCACGTTCACGGTGAAGGTGGTGGTCGCGTCGCTGACGCCGGGGCCGCTGGCGGTGACGGTCACGGTGTACGTGCCGACGGTGGCGCCGCTGCCGTCCACGCTGACGGTGCCGCTGGTGCCGGTGCCGGGCTGCTGGGTGACGGTGACGGTGGGCGCGGTGCCGCTGCCGGTGACGCTGGCGGTCAGGGTGACGTTGTCCGCGTACCCGCTGCGGGTGACGGTGACGGGGTTGGCGGCGGTGGTGGCGCCGCTGGTTGACACGTCGCGGGTGGCGTTGGTGGCGTTCACGGTGATGCCGGGCGTGGCGACCGTGACGGTCTGCGTGCCGGTCGCGGTTTCGGTGCCACGGCGCGCGGTGACGACGATGGAGGGCGTGCCGGTGCTGGCGTACGTGTGGGTGCGGCTGGTGGTGCTGCCGGGCAGGCCCGTGTCGCTGCTGCCGTCACCCCAGTCGATGTCGAGGGTGTCGGGCGTGCCGGTGGTGGGGGTGCTGAGCGTGTACGGCTGTCCGGTGTACGCGGTGCTGTTGCCGGTGGGCGTCACGCCGAGCGTGCCGAGGGACGGCAGTTCGAAGCCGACCTTGAGGGGGTCGTGGTCGCTGCTGCGGTACGCGGTGTTCTCGAAGTACGTGCCGGGCGCGGCGGTCGTGCCGACCTGCGCGTCGCTCTTGAATTCCTTGTTGTAGTCGAGGGCGGTGGGTTCGTCGCTGTTGTCGTGCCACTTCTCGCCGTTCACCTGTCGGGCCCCGAGGCTCCTGGTGACGAAGGCGTGGTCGAGGCTGCCGAACTGCGCGTCGAACTGGTAGCTGTACGTGGTGTTGTCGAAGACGGGGCTGAGGTCGTCGGCGGTCCCGGCGACGCCGTCCAGGCCCTTCTGGAGGTTCTGGAGGCTGGGCTCCATGGCGTAGGCGTTGAAGTCGCCGACCGCGATGACGTCCTGCACGCCGCGTCCGTTCACGATGCCGTTCTGGATGAGGTCCAGCAGGCGCGCGACCTGCTGTTCGCGTCGGTAGCTGCTGGAGCCCTGGCCGTCGCTGACGTCGGCGTTACGGGGGTCGCTGTCGGCGGCGCTGCCTTTGCTCTTGAGGTGGTTCACGACGACCGCGAACTTGCTGCCGCCGCTCGCCTGGAACACCTGCGCGAGCGGGAAGCGGTTGTTGACGGCGTCCGTGTCGCTGAGCGGCGCGCCGATGGGGGTGACGTTCGCCTTCTTGTAGATCATGGCGACACGGATCGCGTCACTGCCGGGGCTGGGGTGCGTGACGGCCGCGTACACGTCGCCGCCGAGCGCGGTGTTGAGGGCCGTGACGATGGCGTTCAGGCTGTCGCCGCCCTTGCCGACGGTGGTGTTGTTCTGCACTTCCATCAGGCCGATCACGTCGGCGTTCAGGCCCGCGAGGTTCCTGACGACCTTGCCGAGCTGGCGTTTGTACTCGAAGCAGTCGTTCGCGCCGCGCGAGTTGGCGGTGTCCACGCCGTCGGGCGTGCAGGGGGCGCCGCCGTTGTCGCTGTCGCTGTTGCTGCTCGCCAGGGTCGTGAAGAAGTTCAGGACGTTGGCGCCCGCGACGGTGACGTTGCCGGTCACGGTGGGCGCGGCGGGGCGCGTGCCGCTGAAGGTGGCGTCCCTGAGGGTGCTCTCGATGCGCCAGGTGTCGGGGGTGCCGGTGTAGTCGAAGCCGTAGTGCAGCACGCCGGTCACGTCGGCGGTGTCGCCGGTCCGCAGGGTGTTGCTGGCGCTGAGCGGCTGGTTGCCGCGCCCGTACACGGCTTCGGGGTTCTGGGCGGTGCTGCCGTCGTCGACGGCGATGGTGCGGCGCGCGATCTCGCTGACCCACGCGGCGTACCCGCTGGTGCTGGGCGCGTTGACCTGCGTGTAGCTGGCGAGGCGGCTGTCGGCGACCTTGAGGACGCCGCCGCGCCCGAGCTTGTAGTTCTCGGTGACGACGCCCTGCACGCGGACGCGCATGCCTTCCAGCTTCTCCCAGTCGGCGGTGCTGGCGACGGGCAGCGTCACGGTGCGCGCGGTGGGGAGCGTCACGCCGGTCGCGCGGACGGTGACGCTGCTGGTGGGGCTGAGTTCGGTGATGGTGTTGGTCGGGTTGCTGCTGGCGCTGTATTCGGTGGCGGTCCCGGTGACGCGCACGAGGTCGCCGACGTTCACGTCCTTGCAGGCCACGTCGCACAGCACGAACAGGCCCTCGCTGGTGGCGGGGTCGCTGTCGGCGTCGCTGTCGGGCGCCTGGATGAAGAAGCCCTTGAGCTGCGTGCTGAGCTGGTAGTCGGCCGTCACGACGCCCTGCGTGGTCACGACCTGACCGGCGAGGGGGCTGGCGCTGCCGCTGCCCTGGATGTCGTGGATGGCGGTGACGCCGCCCTCGGCAGCCGTCACGACGATGTTGAAGGCGAAGGGGTCCTCCTTCGGGTCGCTGCTGGCGGGCAGGTCGACGGCGAAGGTGACGTTGGCGCTCGCGCCGGCGGCGAGGGTGTCGGCGACCTTCCAGCCGTAGGTCTTGATGCCGGCCACGACGAGTCCGGCGGGGGCCTGCGTGCTGACGCCGCTCACGTCCTGGTTGCTCAGGAAGACGCTGGCGGTCGGGTCGGCCTCGGTGGTGCCGCTCGTGTTGTTGAAGCGTTTGCCGCCGGTGGGCGTGAAGGTGCTGGCAGTGCTGCTGGCGTCGGAACCGTCGAAGTACCGGACGCTGTTGAAGGGCGTGGTGCCGACGGTGGGGACCGAGCCGGGGTTGTTGCCAGGGTCGGTGTCGGCGTCGTCGGTGTCCACGCCGAGCAGGGTCAGGCCGGTCAGGTCGCTGCTGGCGGTGTTCGTGACCCTGAAGGTCGCGCTGACGTGGCGGGTGCCGGTGGCGGCGTTCACGAAGGTGGTGGCGGCGATGCGCTCGAACCTGAGGGCCTGGGTGGTGGTGTCGGTGCCGGTGAGGGCCTGCGTGCCAAGCGTGCGGATGAGCTGGGCGGTGGCGGTCACGCCGCTGCTGTCGCCGTTGGTGCCCTGGAAGTGCACTTCGTACAGGCCGCCGCTGCGGGCGGGCGTGGCGGGGGCCGGGCTGGGGCTTGCGGGCACGCTGACGACCGGGGCGGGGGTGGTGGTGGGGGTGCCCGTGCCGCACGCGGCGAGCAGCAGGCTGAGGGTGGTGAGAGCGGCGATGCTGTATTTCACATGAAACCTCGATCAGGTCGTCTAGTCAGGGCAGGGTGCAGGACGTCACTCCGGCCACCTGAGGGCCGGAGATCGTGGGACCGCTACCAAACGGAAACGCGCCGCCACATGGGCAGCGCGGGTCTTCAGGGTTGGTGCTGGCCGCCGAACACCAGGCCGCCAGGGCCGATCGGCAGGGAGGTGACGAGCGTCAGGGCCGACCACTCGCCGAGCGGCTGGACGCGCGGGGCTACGTACGGCTGGCGCGGGGTGGGGGCACTCTGGTCTGGAAGGAGAGTCGTGGAGCGCAGGTCGTTCAAGAAATCCTCCGGTCGCGACTGACGGCCTGGGCCGCAGCGTCCCTCCAATCTAACGTGCGTTTTGTCATGTTTTCATCTCTGCTCATCATGAGTTCGTATTCATTAAATCTTAATTATTTGTTCCTGCCTCCACGCCACCCCCCGCGCTATCGTTCACCCATGACGGACCCGTCCACCCACCCCCACTGGCACGCCGACCCGGACGTCCTCGTCACGGACCTCGGCGACGAACTCGTGCTGCTGCACAGCCGCACCAGCCAGATGTACAGCCTGAATGCCGTCGCCCGAACCGCCTGGCAGGCCCTCCCCGCCACCACCCCTACGCTGCTCGCCGCCGTCCTCGCCACCTACGACGTGCCCGCCGGACAGGCCCGCACCGACCTGGACGCGCTCCTCACGGACCTCGTGCGCCTCGACATGCTCCGGCAGGCGTGACCGACCCGCTCGACTTCCACAGCCTCGCCCTGCACGTCACCGGACACGCCCCGCCCGGCCAGGGCGACGACCTCGCCCGCGACTGGCAGCGGCAGCCGAGCCCCTGGCCCGCCACGCACGCCCTGCACGTCACGCCCCACCCCGCCCCCACGCCGGACGAACCGCCACCCCTCACCCAGGTCCGCACGCAGAACGGCCCGCTGCACCTGCACGTCAGCGGCGACCACGCCTGGACACCCGACGGCCGCTTCCACCTGACCGTCACCCCGCACGGCAGCCAGCTTGCCCTGCACCCCGGCGCCAGCCCCGCCGAACGCCTGCTCGCCTTCACCGAAACGCAGCGCGCCGCCGGACTCCTCGCCCTGCACGCCGCCGTCCTGCACCGGGGTGGCCGGACCGTCGCCGTGACCGGCCACAGCGGCGCAGGCAAGAGCACCGCCGCCCTGCGCCTCCTGCAGGCCGGATGGACCCTGGTGGCCGAGGACTGGGCCTGGCTGCACGTCCCCTCCCGGCAGGTGCTCGGCTGGGACCACGGCCTGCGCCTGCGGCCCCACAGCCTGCACCTGTTCGCGCCGGACCTGCTTCACACCCCCACCGACGCGCACGGCAAACACGTCCTCGACCCGGACCGCGCCACCGGACCCTACACGCTGGACGCCCTGTACCTGCTCGGCCACCCGCCGGACACCGGCCCTGCCGGACGCGTCCGGGCCGTGTGGGAGATGATCGGCGTGCCCCTCCTGCCTGCCGCGCGACACGCCACGCAGACCGCCGTGCACGTCCTGCTCGGCACGCTGCAGGTCCAGACCGCCGAACGCGACGCCCTCGTCGCCGCCCTCACCTGAACCGCATCAGCACGGTCCCCGCCGAACCACAACCCACACCGCACAGGGCGGGTGGGCCGTGAAGTCTGCCTGAGCAGCCCGGTGGCATACGGGTCTGATCCGATTCCAGGGATGCCGGGAACAACACCGACATCCCTTCTTGGGCAAAACAGCGCCCATGAGGACGCTTGCCCGCTTCCACCTCCTCAAAACCGTACTTGTTGGTGCTCGCTTTGCTCGGCCGAACTTCAAAAGTTCAGCTCAAAACAGTATCAGGCCTGGCCGCGGATGCGTTCCAGCAGGTACGTGCAGCGTTCCTCGCGCTGCCGTCCGGCCGCGATGGCCCACGCGCGTTCCGACCCGGCCGCCACGAAGCGTTCGCGGGCGCGCGTGAGGGCCGTGTACACGAGGTTGCGGCTCAGCATCGGCGCGTGCGCCTCGTGCAGCACGCCGAGCACCGTCTCCCACTCGCTGCCCTGCGAGCGGTGCACCGTCAGCGCGTACCCGAGCGTCAGGTTGAACAGCTCCGCGCCGCCCAGCTCCACCACGTTCCCCTCGAAATCCACCTGCAGTTTGCCGGGCGACGCGGCGAGGACCGTACCGAGCGTGCCGTTGAAGACCTCGTTGGTGTAGTCGTTCTTGGTCTGCACGACGATGTCGCCGGGGCGCGCCTCGCCGTCCGCGATGCGGGTGCCGCCCTCGCCGGGGTTGAAGAGGCCCTGCAGGTGGTGGTTCAGCATCTCCACGCCGAGCGGGCCGCGCTTCATGGGGGACAGCACCTGCACCTTGTACGGCCCGCCCAGTTCCCGCACGAGGAGCGCCACGCGCCGCGCCCCGCCGTCCGGTTCGACCGGGACGTGCGACAGGCGCGCGTCCGTGCCGCGCTCGCCCGTCAGGCCCTGCTCGCCGTACCAGACGGGCGTCTCGCCGCGCTGCAGGGCGTGCGCCGCCGAGATGATCGGGTTCTGCGCCGCCTGCCGGTACACCTGCTGCAGCCGGATGGTGGGCGCGCTCTGCGTGAGCGCCTGCAGCGGCAGGCCCGCGTCGACGGGCGGCAGCTGATCCACGTCCCCGACCAGCAGGACGCGCGCGCCCGGCGCGACGGCCGACAGCAGCGCCAGCAGCAGTCCGTCGCCGCACATGCTGACCTCGTCCACGATGATCAGGTCCTGCATGACGGGCTCCAGGTGGTTGTGCCGGAAGCCGCCCGGCGTGTACCCCAGCAGGCGGTGGATGGTGCTGGCGGGCCGTCCCGTCAGCTCGCCGAGACGGCGGGCGGCCTTGCCGGTCGGGGCGCACAGGCCGACCTCCAGGCCCAGGCGTTCCGCGAGGTCCGCGACGCGGCGCGTGGTGGTGGACTTGCCGGTGCCGGGGCCGCCCGTCAGGACCACCAGCCGCTGATCTCTGAGCAGTTCCAGCACGCTCGCCTGAGCGTCGTCCAGGCCGCGCGCGGCGTCCTCACGCACCTCCCAGTCGCTGCTGGGCGGCGTGGCGAGCAGCAGCCGCACGGCCTGCGCGAGCTTCTTCTCGGTGCGGAGCGTCTGCGGGAGGTAGATGCGGCCGTCGTCGTCCTTCAGGCGGCCGAGCTCCACGGCGCTCTGCAGGGCCAGTTCGGCCGCCTCGGCGTTCACGCGCGTGTAGTGACTGACGCCCTTCACGGCCCGCGCGCGCGGCAGGTAACTGTGCCCGCCCTGCTGCGCCGCCTGCTGCAGCGCGTACACGGCGGCCGCCGTGAGCCTGCGCGGGTCGTCCAGGGCGTACCCGGCCTCCTGCGCGAGCCGGTCGGCGGTCAGGAACCCGATCCCTTCCACTTCCGTCAGGGTGTACAGGTCGAGGCTCAGGCGCTCCAGGGCCGGTTCCCCGAAGTGCTTCAGGGCGCGCTGCGCCTGCGTGATGCTCAGCCCGAGGCCCTGCAGGCCCGCCAGCAGGCGCCGTTCGGAGCCCTGCGCGCCCCAGCTCTGCGTCATCTTGTGCAGGGTGGCCTGCGTGACGCCCGGCACCTGCAGCAGCAGTTCCGGTTCCGCGCCGAGAATGTCGAAGGTCTGCCCGCCGAAGTGCTTCGCGATGCGCTTGGCAAGGACCTTGCCGACGCCGTCCACGCGCGCCTCCAGGTACGCGGCGACGCCGCCCTCGGTCAGGTCGGTGGGCGTGGCCTCCAGCACGAGGTTCAGCACGCGGTACTGGTAGCCGTACTCCCGGTGTTCCTCCATCACGACGTGCGCGCTGAAGGTGTCTCCGACCTCCAGAGGCGGCATCACGCCGACGAGGATGGCGTCCGGGTCCTCGCCCTCGGCGTTCCTGAGGTGGGCGAGGGCGACCGTGAAGCCACTCTCGGCCCGGAAGCGCACGCGGTTGATGCTGCCCTTCACGTCGATGGTGCTGAGGGAGGGGTCGGTCTGCGGTACGGCCATTACGGTCACAGCATAGCAGGCGGGGGCGCACCGTCCGGCCCGCCACGCGCCCACCGCATGAGCCGCACATGAAGAAACCCCCCGGCCCGGCCCGCCCGCAGAACGTGACGCGCCGCCCCGCCCCCACGCCCCCACCCCGACAGAATGCCCTCATGAAGGCCACCGGATTCACCCGCCACCTGCCCGTCACGGACCCCGCCAGCCTGCAGGACCTCACCCTGCCCGCCCCCACGCCCGGCCCGCGCGACCTGATCGTCCGCGTGCACGCCGTCTCCGTGAACCCCGTGGACACCAAGGTCCGCGCCCCCAAAGCGCAGGACGTGACGCACGACCCGCCCAAGGTGCTCGGCTGGGACGCGAGCGGCATCGTCGAGGCCGTCGGCGCGGACGTGACGCTCTACCGGCCCGGCGACGAGGTCTACTACGCGGGTGACTACACCCGACCCGGCAGCAACGCCGAACTGCAGGCCGTGGACGAACGCATCGTGGGCCGCAAACCCCGCACCCTCACGCACGCCCAGGCGGCCGCCTTCCCGCTCACCACCATCACCGCCTGGGAAGGCCTCTTCGACCGCCTGCACATCGACCCGGACGGACGGCACGCGGGCCGCAGCGTCCTGATCATCGGCGGGGCGGGCGGCGTCGGCAGCATCGCCATCCAGCTCGCCCGGCACGCGGGCCTGCAGGTCATCGCCACCGCGTCCCGCCCCGAATCCGCCGCGTGGGCCACGCAGCTCGGCGCGCACCACGTCATCGACCACACCGGCGACATGCCCGCCCAGCTGCGCGCCCTCGGCATCCAGGGCGTGCACTACGTGTACAGCACGTACTTCACCGAGCAGCACTGGCAGGCCATCGTGGACGTGCTGCTCCCCCAGGGCGGCGTGGTCGCCATCGACTCCGCACGGGACGTGGACCTCGCGCTCCTCAAACAGAAGAGCGCCACCTTCGCGTGGGAGTTCATGTTCACGCGCAGCATGTTCCAGACGGACGACATGGCCGAACAGGGCCGCCTGCTGAACCGCGTGGCGGACCTGATCGACGCCGGAACACTCCGTGACCTCGTGGCCCGCACCCTCACGCCCATCAACGCCGCGAACCTCCGCGAGGCGCACCGCGATCTCGAAACGCGCAGCGTGATCGGCAAGGTGGTGCTGGAAGGCTGGAGCGACTGACCCGCCCGCACGCTTCCCGGCACTCGGGAGGCGCAGGGGGCGGAACGTGCAGGCGACGCCGTCCCCGCGCTCCCCGCGCGCTACCCTGTCGGTCATGCGCGTACTTCACACCGCCGATTTCCACGCTGGGCGAATCACCCGTGGGCACGACCGCACCGCCGAACTGCACGACGCCCTCACCGAGATCACCGGCCTCGCCCGCACCGAACGCGTGGACGCCGTCCTCGTGAGCGGCGACCTCTTCGACGCGCCCAACCCGCCCGCGGGTGCCGAGCGCGTCGTGTACGAGTTCTTCCTGCGGCTCAAGGAACTCGGCGTGCCGAGCGTCGTCATCGCCGGGAACCACGACAGCGCCACCCGCCTGAGCGGCCTGAGCGGCCTGCTCGGCTGGGTCGGCGTGCAGATGGTCGCCGAACTCCCGCAGGACCTCACGCAGCTGACGCGCACCATCGACACGCGCAGCGGCGAACGCCTCGTGGTGGGCGCCATTCCCTTCCTGTCCGAACGTCGCCTGCTGCGTGCCGCCGACCTGCTCGGGCAGGATGTCGGCGCGTGGCGGCAGAAGTTCCGGGACGGCATGGGCCAGCTGATGGAGTTCGTGGGCCGCAGCTACGAGGCGGGCGCCGTCAACATGATGATGCTGCACACCACCCTGGACGGCGCGAAACCCAGCGGGCAGCGCAGCATCACCCTCGACCTGAGCCGCACGTACACCGTCAGCGGCCTGCAGTTCCCGCCCGGCACGCAGTACGCCGCGCTCGGGCACGTCCACAAACCGCAGGCGGTGGGGGAGACCGTGAACGCCCACTACCCCGGCAGCGTCCTGCAGCTGGATTTCGGGGAGGCGGGCGAGCAGAAGCAGGTGAACCTCGTGGAGGTCACGGCGGGCCGCCCCGCCACCGTCACGCCCATCCCGCTCGCCAGCGGGCGCGAACTGCGGACCCTGCGCGTCACGCACGACACCCTGGAGCGCCGCCTCGCTGAGGTGCGGGACTTCCAGGGCCTGCTGAAGGTCGTGGTGAGCGCGCCCGCCGGGACGGCCCTGCCGGGCCTGAAAGCGCAGGTGCTCAGCATCCTCCCGAACGTCCTCGCGGTGGACCTCGACGCGCCGGACCAGCAGGGCGGCAACGTCACGCCCTTCGCGGAACGTGAGGGCCTCAGCCGCCTGGAACTGTACGAACGGTACTACAGCGAGAAGTCCGGCGCGCTGCCCGACGCGCTGCGCGCCGCGTTCCTCGAGGCGCAGCAGGCCGTCCGTCAGGGCGACACGGAAGGCGGGGTGAACGCATGAAGCCCGTGAGGCTGCAGGTGCAGGGCTTCATGCCGTTCCGGCTGCATCAGGAGGTGGAGTTCACGGGCCTGGACCTGTTCGCCATCGTCGGCCCGACCGGCAGCGGCAAGAGCGCCCTGCTGGACGCCATGACCTTCGCGCTGTACGGGCAGACGCCGCGCCTCGGGGCGAGCGGCATGGAGGCCCTCATCTCGCAGAACGAGCAGGGCGCGTCCGTCAACCTGGAGTTCGAGGTGCGCGGACAGCGGCACCGCGTGGCCCGCACGCGCGGCCGCAAGGCCAGCCAGAACGCCCTCACCTTCGAGAGCTGGCACCCGGACGACTCGCCCGCCGCCGGACGCTGGGTATCGCGCGCCAGCGGCAAGGTCACCGAGACCAACCAGCTGATCGTCGACACGGTCGGCCTGGACTACCAGGCGTTCACGCGCGCCGTGATGCTCCCGCAGGGCGAGTTCGCCACCTTCCTGAAAGGCAGGAGCAGCGAACGCCAGAAGCTCCTCGGGGACCTCCTGAACCTCGGCGAGGTGGGCGAGATGGCGTCCTTCGCCCGCGACCGCGCCCGCACGTACACCTCGCAGCTCACGGCGCGGCAGGCGCTGCTCGACAACGAGTACGCCGACGTCACGCAGGACACCCTGACCGCTTGGACGGCCGAGCTTGCCGCTGCCGACGCGCGCGCCGAGACGCTGCGGGACGCGCGCGAGGACCTGACCGTGAGCGTCGCCCGCCAGCGGGAACTGGGGCAGCTGGTGCAGGCGCTCGCGGCGGCCCGCACGGCCCTCGACCGCCACGAGGCGCAGGGGGGTAGTGTCCGCGAGGGTGCAGGGCGGGCCGCTGCCGCGCGCCGTGTCGCGGCCGTCCTGCCGCTCACCGTGCAGGCCCGCCAGAGCGCCCTGGCCCTCGACCGGGCCACGCTCGCCGCGCAGCGCGCGCAGGACGCCCTGACCGTCACCGGGCGCGCCGCCGGGACGGCCGACACGGCCGTGCAGGCCGCCCTCGCGGCCCTGGACCGCATTCCCGCGCTGGAGGCCCGCATCGCCGCCCTGCGCGAAGCCGAAGGACTCGCCGTGCGCCTCAGGCTCGCCGGGGGCCGCCCCGACAGCACGCACCCGCAGCCGCTCCCCTGGGACGAGGCCCAGCACGGACAGGCCGCGCAGGCCGCCGAAAAGGCCCGCAAGAACGCCCTGGAACGCGTGAAGCTCGACGCGGAACGCGCCGCCCTGCAGCGCCGCCGCGCCGACCACACCCTCGAAGAACAGACGCAGGCCCGCGAACTCACCGAGCAGGACCGCGTGAAACGCGACGGGCTGAGCGGCAAGCAGCGACAGGACACCCTGAAGCAGGAACGCGACGCGCTGCAGGAACGCCTCGGCGTGCTCGCGCACCGCCACCTGCTGCACCCCGGCGAACCCTGCCCACTGTGCGAACAGACGGTCCTCACCGTCCCCCCGCAGGACGCCGCCGAACCCGCCGCGCGCCTCGCCGTCCTGAACGACGAGATCAGCCGCCTCGAACTGACACTCGAAGCGCTCCGCACCCGCTACAACGACCTGAACGTCAACACCCGCGCCCGCGCCCGCACCCTGGACGGCGCCGCCACCCGCCTGCAGGAGGAACAGGAGCACCTCGACCTGCGCGAATCGGACCTCCGGCAGGCCGAGACGACGCTCGCCGCCACAGTCCAGGGCGACCCCGCCGACCTCGCTGCCCGTTACCTCGCCGGACTGGCAGGGCAGCTGCGCGACATGGGCGGCCAGCCCACCCAGGAACTCGCCCGCGTGCAGGGCCAGATCCGTACGCTGCGAGACGCGCACGACACGGCACGGCAGGCGCACGCCCGGACGCAGGCCCAGCACGCCGCCGCCGCCGCGCAGGCCGACGCGGCCCGCACGCAGGAACACGAACGCGCCCGCGAAGCACAGGCCGCGCAGGACGCCCTGCACGCCCATCTCGCCCCGCTCGGCCTGAGCGCCGAGCAGGCCGAAGCGGCCGCCCTGCCCGAACTGGACATCCAGGCGCTCGAAACGGCCGCGCAGACGCACGAGGACCTCCGGCAACGCCTGAGCGCCGAACGCGCCGACCTCGAACGCCGCCTCGGCACGCAGACCTTCGACCCGGCCCAGCTCAGCACCGCCGAACGCGAACTCGCGGGCCTCGACGCCGAGATCCGCGCCGCGCAGGGCCTCGCCGGACAGCTCACGCAGCGCCTCACGTCCGGACGCGAACGCCTCGCCCGCAAGACCGCCCTGGAAGACGAGGCGCGCGACCTCGCCGCCCGACTCGACACCTGGAAGACCCTCGCGTCGTCGCTCGGCGTGAGTGCCTTCCAGCAGTACCTGCTGCAGGAAGTCGAGTCGCGCCTCCTGAGCGGCGCGGGCCAGCTGCTGCTCGAAATCTCCGACGGCCGCTACCGCCTGCGCCTGCAGGACGGCGAGTACGCCGTCGAGGACCTCTGGAACGCGGGCGAGACGCGCGCCGTCCGCACCCTGTCGGGCGGGGAGACGTTCCTCGCCAGCCTGTCCCTCGCCATCGCCCTCTCCGACTATCTCGCCGGGAACCAGATCCTCGGCGCGCTGTTCCTCGACGAGGGCTTCGGGACGCTCGACCCGCAGGCGCTCGAAGCGGTCGCGGGCGCCCTGGAGAACCTCCGGACCGGGGGACGCATGGTGGGCGTCATCACGCACATCGAGAGCCTCTCCGAACGCCTCCCGCACCACCTGCTCGTCACCAAGAGCGCGGCAGGCAGCAGCGTCCACCGCCTCCAGAGCTGATACGCCTCCAGAGCCGACACAAGGGCGCGCCCCGGCGTTGGCCGGGGCGCGAGGACTGCGTGAGGTTCAGGCTGAGGTCAGAGGCGCTTCTGGATGGCCATCAGGCTGGGGGTGCTCTTCCAGCTCATGCCCTTGTCGACGTACATCTTGGCGGTGGTCTTGTCGCCGCGGTTCAGGGCGATGTAGGCGAGCTTGGCGGCGCTCAGCGCGGCCCAGTCCTTCTCGGCGTCCGTCAGGTCGCTCAGCTTGGTCCAGACGTTGTACGCGTTGATCCACCACTGGGTCTTGGTGTACAGCTGGCCCAGGTACGCGGTGTAGTCGCGGTTGCCCATGTCGCCGCTCGCGGCCATGTAGGCGGCGTCCACGGCGGCCTTCCAGAGCGTGCGGTCGTAGAAGGGGATGGGGTAGGCCACGTCGGCCTGCGTGGCGTACTCCTGCGCCTTGGCGAAGCTCTCCTCCGGGGTCATCGCCGGGGCCGCCATCATGGCCGGAGCGGTGGTCTCGGTGGTCGTGGTGGTGGTGGTGGTCGTCTGGGCGGCGGCGAGGCTTCCCATGGCGAAGGCGGTCAGGATGAGAATCTTTTTCATATCAAGTCGCATCTTAGGGCGCTAGTGTACGGACGTCCACCGTACCCCCGCCCTTTCATAAGCTTTTCTAAGAAAGCGTAAAGGAGTTCCTTCAAGTCATGAGAATCAGACTTTTTACCGCGCTGCTCACCACGTCCCTGCTGGGCGTGCTGCCGGGCGCGTCCAGCACCGCCGCCACCGCCCCCCAGATCAGCTGGACCAAGGACCTGAAAGTCATCGGTTCCGTGAGCGTCGCCCCAAGCGGCGACCTGTACTTCATCGGCGCGGACGCCAAACTGCACCACACCGACTCGCGCGGCGTGGAGAAATGGAACTTCACCTTCGGTGACATCGGCCGGGCCGAGCCGATCGTGCTGCCCGGCGGTGGCGTCATCGCGGGCAGTTACGACGACACCCTGTACTCCATCGACCCGTCCGGCAAGCTCGTCTGGAAGACGAAGCTCGACGGTGACATCTACGCCACCCCGGCGCTGCGGGCCGACGGGAGCATCGTCGCCGCGACGGCGGGCGGCAGCGTGTACGCCCTCGACGCGGGCGGCCGCGTCCTGTGGCAGTACCGGGCGTCCGGCCCGGTCTTCAGCAGTCCGGCCGTGGACCTGAACGGCAACATCACGTTCGGGTCGCAGACGGGACGCGTCACGTCCCTCGACGCGTCCGGCCGGGAACGTTGGACCTTCCAGGCGGGCTCGTCCGTGTTCAGCAGTCCGGCCCTCGACGCGGCCGGGAACGTGTACTTCGGGTCGGGGGACCGCAAGGTGTACGCCCTCGACCCGTCCGGGCAGCTGCGCTGGTCGGCCGGCACGCGCCTCTTCGTGAACGCGAGCCCCATCGTGACCGCGACCGGCCTGGTCGTCGTCGCGAGCTACGACGGGAACCTGTACGCCTTCAACGCGGACGGCGTGCCCGCCTGGACCTTCAGTCTCGGCAACCCCACCGCCGCGCCCGCCGTGGAACTCAGCGACGGGACGCTGGTGGTCGGGGACCTGGGCGGCACGCTGCACGCCGTGGGCGTGAACGGCACGGAACTGTGGAAGATCAACCCGAACCTGAAGATCGACACGTCCGTGTCCGTGTCGGACGCGGGCACCCTGTACTTCAGCACGCAGGGCGGCAACCTGAGCGCCATCACGGGCCAGAAACCGCAGGCGAACGGCCCGTGGAGCTCGTACCGGGTCACGCCGTCCGGCGTGGGCCGCACCCTGACGCCCGCCGAGGCCGCCGCGCGCACGCAGGCGATCCGCGTGGCCGCCACGCGCCCGGTGACGACCGCGCCCGTCGCGCAGCCGAAGCCCGGCACAGCCCCCGCCCCGAAACCCGGCACGCCCACCCCCACCACCCCGAAACCCGGCACGCCGACCACGGGCACGCCCGGCACCGTGCCCCCGGCACCCACCACGCCCGCCCCCACACCTCCCACTGCGCCTGCTCCCACGCCGGAACAGCTGGCCGCGCAGGCCGCCCAGACCGCGAAGCTCGCCGCCACGCAGGCCGGACGCGGCGCGCGCGCTCAGGACGGCGTGGTGTACCTGCCGCTCACGGAACTCACGGCGGCCCTTCAGGCGCAGCTTCTCGTCCGCACCAACGTCAGCGCCACCCTCGCGCCCTACGCGGGCAGCGCGCAGAGCCTGCCGCCCGTCACGCTCACCGTCCGTACCCTGGACGGCCGCGCGTACGTGCCGCTGTCCGGCCTGACCCTCCTCCGAGGCAGCCGCACCCGCTACACGCCTGCCACCCGCACCTACGACCTGAACCTCGGGGACCGCACCGTCCTGAGCGTCCCTCTTGACCTCGCGGGGCTGCTGAAACCGCAGGCCGCGCCCGAGTACCCGGACGTGGTCCGCAAACCCAGGACCTGAACGCCCCACCCTGGCAGACGCAGGCCCACCTCCCGGAACAGGGGGGGTGGGCCTGCGCCTGTTCGGCCTTCTTACACGGGGCGTCCCGCCATCATGAAGCTGGCCGTCATGCCCCCGTCGATGGGCAGGATGACGCCCGTGATGAAGCTCGCCTCCGGCGACCCCAGGAAGTACACGGCCTGCGCCACCTCCCTCGGCTCCCCGATGCGGCGCAGCGCGTGCAGGTCCTCGTAGTCGCGGCGCGTCTGCGCGGGGTCGGCGGACGCGTCGATGGACGCCATGACCGCCTCGGTGCTGATCGCTCCGGGCGCCACGGCATTCACGCGCAGGCCACGCGGCGCGAGGTCCAGGCACATGGCGCGCGTGAGGTTCACGAGGCCCCCCTTGGAACTGTTGTACGCGGCGTTGTCCTGCTCCGCGAACAGCCCCTGCACGCTCGCCACGTTCACGACCGCGCCGCCCTGCGGGAGCAGCGAGATCAGTTCCCGCACCAGCATCAGCGGGGCGCTGAGGTTCACGTCCAGCGTGCGCTGCCAGCCGCTCTCGCTGACGTCCAGCACGCTGCCGTGCGCGCCCTGGTACGCGGCGTTGTTCACGAGCACGTCCACCCGCCCCAGCTTCTCCCTCGCCGCGCGCGCAATCCGGGCGCGGCCCGCCCTGCTCGCCACGTCGGCCTTCAGGCGCTCCTGGCCCTTCAGGGCGGGCGGCAGCGTCAGGTCCACGCTCAGCACGTGCGCCCCACGTTCCGCGTACAGTTCCGCAATCGCGCGCCCGATCCCTCTGGCCGCGCCCGTCACCACCACATTCACCGTCATGCGCTCCAGTGTCGGGGCGTTCATGGGCGTGGATGGTCGCCCAGCCCACCGGGTAAACGCCAGATCAAGCCGGGGGCGGAAGGGAGGGGGCCTGTGCAGCCGTCCCGCACGCACTGGGGCGGCGTTCCTCTACACTCAGCGCATGACTCAGGACAGCGTGGCGACCCTACCGCTCATCGTCAGTGCCGGTGAGGCCCTGACCGACCTCGTGACCGCAGGCGGCAACCGCTGGGAGGCGCACCCCGGCGGCGCGGCATGGAACGTCGCCCGTGCCGTGTCTGCCCTCGGCGTGCCTGCCGCGTTCGCGGGCGCGGTCGGGCAGGACAACTTCGGCGAGGACCTCGCGGAGGCGTCACGTGCGTCGGGACTCGACCCGAGGTTCATGCAGCACGCGCCAGAGCCGACCCTGCTGGCCGTGGTGTACAGCGTCACGCCGCCCGCGTACCGCTTCCTGGGCGAGAACAGCGCCGACCTGACCTTCGACGCGGCCGCCCTCCCGCACGGCTGGACGGGCGCGGCCCGCTGGCTGCACCTGGGCGGCATCAGCCTCGCGCGGCAACCGCTGGCGGACACGCTGCTGCGCGTCATGGACGACGCGAAGGCCGCCGGGGTGCGCGTCAGCTTCGACCCGAACGCCCGCATCGTGCACCGCGACCCCGCGTACCGCCCGATTTTCGAGCGCGTCATGCGGCAGGCGGACCTCATCAAGCTGTCCGACGAGGACCTGTGCTTCTTCTTCCCGGACCACGACGAGGCGGCCGCGATGCGCGTCCTGCGCGGCCTGAACAGTCAGTCGCCCATCGTCATCACGCGCGGCGGGGACGGCGCCAGCCTGTACCACGCGGCGGGCCGGGCGGACCTGCCCGCCCCGCGCGTGCAGGTGGCCGACACGGTCGGCGCGGGCGACGCGCTGTGCGCGGGCCTGCTCGTGAGCGCCACGCAGCGCCCGGACGCCATCTGGCCGGAGCACCTCGCGTTCGCGCTGCGGGTCGCGTCGGCCGCGTGCTCCAGGCCGGGCGCGTTCGCGCCGAGCCGCTCGGACGTGGCGGCCCTCTTCCCGGACCGCTGACCCGGCCTCCGGGCGGGCGGCGAGCGGGGTATACCGTTCCATTACCTGAACCCGCTAGAGTGACGTATGTCCCGAATCCTTCCCCTGATGGTGCTGCTCGCCGGAACCTCCCTCGCTGCCGTCAACGTCAAGTCAGGGCAGGCCATCTACACCGCCAACTGCGCCGGATGCCACGGTGCCAAGGCCCAGGGGAACGTCGGCCCGAACCTGCACGAGGCCGCCGGGTGGAGCGCCGCGATCTTCAGGCGCGCCATGCTGAAGAGCGTCGACGATCACGGCGTGGCCCTCAAGGCCCCCATGCCCAACTGGGGCAAGATCGGCTTCGCGGGCGACAAGGGCAAGGCGCCCACCACCACCGAGATCAGCAACCTGCAGGCGTACCTCAAGACCCTCAAGTAAGGGAAGGTCCGCACAGCACGGGCGCCCCGCCAGAGACTTCCGGCAGGGCGCCCGTGTCATGGCGTGGCTGTGTGCGGATTCAGGCGAACGTGAAGATGTTCAGGCCTGCGCGTGGGGCGCGTCGCCTTCCGCGTCCAGGGCGGCGATCTCGTCGGGCGTGATCTGGTAGTGCTCGTTGCACCAGTGGCACACGACCTCCTGCCCGCCCTCCTTCATCATGTCCTGCCGTTCCTGCATCCCGAAGTACAGCAGGCTGTTCTTGGCCTTCTGGCGGGAGCAGCGGCACTTGAAGCGCGCGGGCTGCGCCTGCGTGACCACCTGCAGGTCCAGGCCGTCGGCGGCGCGCTCCATGACTTCCAGCAGGCTGCGCTGCCGGAGGTTGTCGGTGATGGGGCCCATGGCGCGCACGTTCGCTTCCAGCTGCCCGAGCGTCTCGTCGCTCGCGCCGGGCATCGCCTGCACCAGCAGGCCGCCGCTGCGCGCGACACGGCCGCCTTCCTCGTACACGCCGAGCAGCACGGCGCTGGGGATCTGCTCGGACGCCGCGAGGTAGTTGGCGACGTCCTCGGCGATCTCGCCGCTGACGAGCGGGACGCTGCCGGTGTACGGTTCGGCGTTTTCCAGGAGGCGCGTCACGGCGATCTCGCCGTCCGTGCCCACGATGCCGCTCACGTCGAGTTTGCCGTCCGTGTCGCGCACGGGCAGGTCGGCGCTCCCGTCGCGGACGTAGCCGCGCACCTGGCCGTCGGCGCTGCCTTCCGCGACGATCCAGCCGATGGGGCCGTCGCCCTGGATGCGGAGGGTGACGCGGCTGTCGGTCTTCTTGCCGAGCACGATGGCGAGGAGCAGCGCGGCGCTCAGGGAGCGGCCGAGGGCGGCCGTGGCGGTCTTGGAGAGGTGGTGGCGCAGGCGGGCTTCCTCGACGATGGCGGTGCTGTCCACCGCGACGAGGCGCAGGGTCCCCTCGGCGGCGGTGCCGCGCAGGATGAAGCTGGCGGGATGGCCGTGGGTGTGGCCGGCGTCGGACGGAGTGGAAGGCAGAGTCATTAGAAAATCTTACACGGGGGCACTCAAGTATGAAAGGAAGGGAGATCGCCATTCCCGCCCACATACCTGCACCACCCTTCATGACCCCTTAAAACAGCACGCGTCACTGGCTCATGCATCCCGGATACGCTAACCTTCCGTGTTCTGGCGGCCCGGCACGGGCCACGCCTCAGGGTCGAACGCCCGGCCCCGCGCAACGCAGCGGCCAGCCAAGACCGATTGGAGTCACCATGAAAGCGAATACCCCCCTCACCCGCAGCCTGCTGCTGTCCACCCTCGCCCTCGCGCTCGGCGCGTGCAGTGGCGGCGGCAGCGGCAACAAGTCCACCCTCGTGTACCAGGAGTCCGCCGACATCCCCACCCTCGACCCCGGCGTCACCTACGACACCGCCTCCGGCCAGGTCGTCGAGAACCTCTACGAGACGCTGCTCGACTACAAGGGCAGCAGCCTCAGGGACCTCCAGCCGAAACTCGCCACGAGCTGGAATGTCACGGACGGCGGCAAGACCGTCACCTTCAAGCTCCGTGAAGGCGTCAAGTTCCACACCGGCAACCCCTTCACCTGCGAGGATGCCCAGTACAGCCTGCGCCGCAACCTCATCACCAACAGCAGCAACTCCGGCAACTGGTTCATCTCCGAGGCCCTCCTCGGCACCAGCAGCAACGCCAAGGACGACCCCAGCATCACCTGGGCCAAGATCAGCGCCGCCGTCCGCTGCGACGACCAGGGCCAGCTGGTGCTCAGCATGCCCAAGGTCGACCCGGCCATCCTCCCGAAACTCGCATACATCGGGCAGGCCATCGTGGACAGCAAGCATGCCAAGGAGATCGGCGACTGGGACGGCACCGAAGCCACCTGGAAGGACTGGGTCGGCAAGGACCTCACCGGCGGCGTCCTCGACAAGGACCCCAGCGGCACCGGCGCCTACAAGCTCGTGAAACGCGACGCGAACAGCCTCGCCGCGAGCGCCTTCGCCGACTACTGGGGCGACAAGCCCACCCTCCAGAACGTCCTCATCCAGAAGGTCCCCGAGGACGCCACCCGCCAGCAGGCCCTGCTGAAAGGTGACGCTGACGTCGTCGAGAGTGCGAGCCGCGCCGTCATCCAGCAGCAGCTGCAGGGCAAGCCCGGCATCGCCATCATCGACGACCTGCCCAACACCACCTCCAGCGCCATCTTCATGAACGAGAAGATCAGCAATGCCGCCCTGCTCGGCAGCGGCAAGCTCGACGGCAAGGGTGTTCCCGCCAACTTCTTCAGCGACGTCAACGTCCGCAAGGGCTTCGCGTACGCCTTCGACGTCGACAGTTACATCAAGGACGTGCAGCTCGGCAAGGGCAAACCCCGCACCATGCTGCTCCCCGACAGCTTCCCCGGCTACGACGCCAGCATCCCCACCTACGCCCTCGACACTGCCAAGGCCACCGCCGCCTTCAAGGCCGCGTTCGGCGGACAGCTGTGGCAGAACGGCTTCGTGCTCAACGCCGACTACCGCGCGGGCAGCGTCGCCGCGCAGACCGCGATGGAAATCCTCAAGAAGAACGTCGAGGCGCTCAACCCCAAATTCAAGGTGAACCTCACCGCGAAACAGTGGTCCACCATGATCCAGGACTCCCAGAACGGCAAGGAAGCCATGATCCTGAACGCCTGGGCGCCCGATTACGCCGACGCCGACAACTTCCTGTACACCTTCTACAGCAGCAAGGGCTACTACCAGACGGCCGCGAACTTCAAGAACGCGCAGATCGACGGCTGGCTCGACCAGGCCCGCAGCATCGCCGACCAGGGCCAGCGCGACAAGCTGTACGCGCAGGTCGGCAAGGCCGTGTACGACAACGCGTACTACATCAACCTGCCCGCCGCCGCCGGGATCTTCGCGTACCGCGACAGCCTGCAGGGCATCAGCAAGGACACCTACAACCCCATGCGCGCCTTCATCCTCGGCGTGTACTGGAAGGACATCAGCAAGAAGTGACCTGAACTGCCCGGCCAGCACGGGTGGGGGAGGGGAGGGCCGCACGAAGGTGCCTGGCCCTCCCCTCGGTCATGACCGCCTGGTCAGAGAAAGCCAGTCGACAAGAGGAGGCCGGGTCCACACGGACCCGGCCTCCTCTTGTTGTCCCCTGCCGGTCTTACTTGGTGGCGGGCGGGATGAGCACGTCGTTCACGACGTTGATGTAGCCGTTCTTGGCCTGGATGTCGCTGTACAGCACGGTGCTGTTGCCGATCACGTAGCTGCTGCCGCTGGCGCTGCGAGACAGGACCTGCTGGTCGTTCGTGATGGTGGCGAGCGGAGTGTTGGTGTCCGTGAGCTTGATGGCGCCCCTGACGACGTGGTAGTTCAGCACGCGGGCGAGCGTGGCGGGGTCGTTCTTGACCATGTTGAGCGTCTCGGGGGCCAGCTTCCCGAAGGCCGTGTCGGTCGGCAGGAAGACCGTGTACAGGTCGTTGCCGGCCAGGGCGGTCGTCAGGAGGTTGCCGGACTGCTGCAGCAGGCCACGCAGGATGCTGAAGCGCGCGTCGCTGTTGATGACGTCTGCGATGGTCATGTTGGTGGCGACGATGCCGCCGCTCATGTCACCGGCAGCCGGAGCAGTGGTGACGGTGGTGGTGACCGTGGCAGTCGTGTCGGCCGGAGCGGCGTCCGCAGCGGGCACCGTCACGTCGGGCGGCAGCAGCACGGCGTCGATGGCGTGCACCACGCCGTTGTCCGCCGCGATGTCGGTCGCGATGACGTTCGCGCTGCCGATCTTCACGTCCGAGCCGGACACCGTCACGTCCAGGCTGGAACCCTCGGCGCTGGCGAGCTGCGTGCTGGTGACCACGTCGGCCGCCAGGACCTTGCCGGACACCACGTGGTACAGCAGGACCTTCTTGAGCAGTTCACGGTCCGATGCGACCTGGGCGAGGGTGTTGTCGTCGAGCTTGTCGAAGGCCTCGTTGGTCGGCGCGAAGATGGTGTAGTCGCCGCTCATCAGGGTCTCGTCGAGGCCCGCGTCGCTGATCAGGCCCGCGAGGGTGCTGAAGCGCTCGTCCTTCACGATCACGTCGTACACGGTGTTGCTCATGACGGCCATGTCACCCGTGTCGCTGGTGTCGGTGGCGGTCGTGGTCGTGTCCGTGGTGGTGGTCGTCGTGCTGGTGGCGGTGGTGTCCGTCGTCGTGGTGGCCGTGGTGCGCGGCTGCGGCGTGACGGGGATGTTCACCACGCTGAATTCAGGCATGGCCGGGGCGGGTGCCGGGGTGGCCGCCGCGGTCGGGGCGGGAGCGGCGGGCGCAGCCGCCATGGGCGGCATCAGGACAGTGTCGATCACGTGCACGATGCCGTTGCAGGCCATCACGTCGGCCTTCGTCACGGTCGCGGTGTTGATCATGACCTTGCCGCCCGCCGTGCGGACGCTGACGTTCGCGCCGTTGGCGGTTTTGGCGGACTTCAGGCTCATGACCTGCCTGGCGTTCACCTTGCCGGGCACCACGTGGTACAGCAGCACGGACTTCAGCATCTCCGGGTCGTTCAGCAGGTTGGCGAGCGCGTCGGACGGCACCTTGGCGAAGGCGGCGTTGGTCGGCGCGAACACCGTGTAGCTGCCGCTCTTGAGGGTGTCTTCCAGACCAGCGGCCTGCACGGCGGTGAGCAGCGTGCTGAACTGGGGGTCGCTGCCGACGATGTCGGTGATGGTCATGCACGCGGCGGGCATCGCGGCGGCAGGCTTGGGCATCGGGGCGGGGGCTCCGGCACCACCGGCATGCGCGATGCTGCCGAGCGTCAGGCCGAGCGAGAGCAGAACGGTCATTTTCTTCATGATGATCACCTCGGTTGAACTGTGCTTCCGCCTCAATAGACACCAAGGGCAGGCAAACCGCAACACGGAAATGAAGTCAGCAGACCAGTTAAAGAAAGTCTCATGAAGGAAAAATAATGATATTCCCCGCCTTTTATTTGAATTGGGTGTAAAAATAGACGGAAATTATTGAGCGGGCCTTTAACGAAACGGATGATTCCGCGGCCGGAATTTCCCCCCTCCGGCCAACCAGGAAAGACCATGAGGAAGGACCGGACGGCGCCTGCAGGCTGCCCGTCCGGTCGTCGTTTCTCAGGTTGCTCGCCCTGCCTCACTCGCCTGACATCACTTCCCGAAGTACTCCGGCAGGTCCGCCTCGCTGATCAGCACGTCGCGCGGCTTGCTGCCCTGGTGCTTGCTCACGATGCCCATCGCCTCCAGCATGTCCATCAGCTTCCCGGCGCGCGCGTGCCCCACCGACAGGCGACGCTGCAGGCGCGACACGCTCCCCTGACCCTCCTCGATGCAGATCAACGCCGCCTGACGCAGGTGCGGGTCCGAGAAATCCATGTTGCTGCGGTCCGACACGCTCCCGCCGCCCGCCTCGATCGCCCCGTCGAAGTCCGTGCCGTACGCCTCCACGAACGCGTCCTCGAACACCTGACGCCGCAGGTAATCCGAGATGCGCACCGACTCCGCCTCCGAAATGTACGGCCCCTGCAGACGCAGCGGTTTCGGCAGGCCCGGCTGGTAGAACAGCATGTCGCCCATGCCGGTCAGGCGCTCGGCGCCCATGCTGTCCAGAATGGTGCGCGAGTCGTGACTGCTGCTCACCGCGAACGCGATGCGCGCCGGGACGTTCACCTTGATGAGGCTCGTCAGGATGTCCACGCTGGGCCGCTGCGTCGCCAGCACGAGGTGCATGCCGGTCGCGCGCGCCATCTGCGCGAGCCGCATGATGGCCGACTCGACCTCCTTCGGGCTGGTGATCATCAGGTCCGCGAGCTCGTCGATGATGATGACGAGGTGCGGCAGTTCCGGCTCGCCCGTCACGCGCATCTTGGCGTTGAACTGCTCGAGGTTCTTCGCGCCGATCTGACTCATCATCTTGTAGCGCCGCTCCATGTGCGCCACCGCGCCCAGCAGCACGCCCGCCGCGTCCACGGGGTTCGTGACGACGCCGCGCACGAGGTGCGGGATGCCGTCGTACGGGGTGAGCTCCACCATCTTCGGGTCGATCATCAGGAAGCGCAGCTCGGTCGGCAGGTAGCGGTACAGCAGGCTCGTGATGAGGGTGTTCACGCACACGGACTTGCCGGACCCGGTGCTGCCCGCCACCAGCAGGTGCGGCATCTTGGCGAGGTCGCCGACCATCAGGTCCCCGTCGATGCTCTTGCCGAGAATGATCGGCAGTTTCGCGCGCGTCTGCTGGAAGCTCGGCGCGGCGGCCGCCGTGTGGAACGTGACCGGTTCGCGTTCTGCGTTCGGGACTTCCAGGCCGATCACGCTCTTGCCTGGCACCGGCGCCTCGACGCGTACGCCGCCCACCGCGAGCGCGCGGGCGAGGTCGTTGCTGAGGCCCGCGATGCGGCTGATCTTCTCGCCGGGCGCCGGTTCGATCTCGTAGCGGGTGACGGTCGGTCCGCGCGCGAAGTCCACCACGCGCGCCTGCAGACCGAACTGCGCGAGCGTCTGGTTGATGAGTTCGGCCCGCAGTCTCGCCTGATGGTCGAGCTGCGCCGTGCCGACCGGCAGGTCCGGGATCGGGTCGAGGAGGTCCATGCCGGGAATGGCGATGTCGATGGCGCCCAGGCGCGGCGGGGCGGGCTCCAGATGCCCGCGTTCCGGCGCGGCCGACTCCCACGGCGGGGTCGCCTTCGCTGCCGTGGGCGGGGTGGCCGCCGGGGCAGGGGAGGGGGCCGGAATGGGAGAGGGAGCGGGAGTAGGGACAGGGGAAGGCGCGGGAAGCGGCGTGACCGGGGTCACGACGGGCGCGGCCAGGAAGGCGTCCACCCCGTCGTCCTCTTCGTCCTCGCCCAGCAGGTCCAGCACCGTCGGCCCGACCGGCACCGCGCGGGAAGGCAGCAGCGGCGCGGGCGCAGGCGTCACGTCCGGCAGCATGGGCACGGGCGCAGCGGCAGGGGCCGTCACGGGCGCCTCCACCGGCACATCCACCAGCAGCGACGGCCCCGGGTCCACCAGCGAGGCCGCCGCCAGCTTCCCGCGCGCCTGCGGGCCGCTCCGGGCGGGCGGCGCGGCCTTCGTGACGGCGGGGATGGGCGGCGTCACGTCCCCGAAACTGAAGTCCATCGCGAGCAGATCCGGGTCCGGCGCCGACTGGACGGGCGCGGCCGGGACGGCCTGCAGGCGCGCCTCCCACACGGCGTGCTCCCGCAACGTCCCGTAAGGATCGTTGCCGAGCGCCGCCGCGAGTTCCGCCGCGAGTTCCGTCGGCGCGCGGTCGTACGCCAGCGTGAGCGCGGGCCACAGCGGGTACGGTTCCGCCCGCGACACCCACTCGGCCAGCCCCGCCTCCAGCGTCGCCCAGTCCCGCGCCCGCTCGTCCGCGGCGGGCTGCTCGCGCAGCAGGACCGCCGCGTCCCCCTTCACGAGCCGCGCCTCGGCCCGCGACCGCCCCTGCTCCAGCACCCCCGAACGCGCCGACAGCCGCTGCAGGTCCATGCTCAGCGCCCGCCGGATGCCTTCCAGCGCGCCGCTCGCCATGGTGGACGGCAGTTCCGTCGCCAGCGGGTGACGCCCCGCCTTCACGTCCGCCGCGAGCGCCGCCACCTGCTGCGCGGCCGCCGGAGCCTCACGCTGCACGCTGCCGTGCAGTTTCTGCACGGCGCTCCGCACGAACCCGCCGCTCACGTCCCGCCACTGCTCCAGCTGCTTCTCGCTCGCCGCGAGGGCCGCCTCGTCCTGCCCGCCCAGCGTGCGCGCCGCCTCGCGCGCCTCCTGCTGCCAGCCGCTCAACTCCATCGCCTGCGGGTACAGGCGTTTCAGGGTCTCCAGGTCACGGATGTGCGCGGACAGCCCGCCCCGCAGCCGCGCGCGGGCCTGCGCCGCCGTCTGCCCCTCCTTGCGCGCCTCGACGCGCGCCTGCACCACGCCCGCCCCGCCGACCAGCAGCAGGCTCACGCCCATGAAGAACCGCCGCAGCAGCGCCGTCGGCGCGAGACGCAGCATGACCTCCACGCCCAGCGTCAGCGTCACGATCGGCAGCAGCGCCGCCGCGTACGACACCGCCCCGAACGGGGGCCGCATCAGCGTCGCCGCCAGTCGCCCCGCCTCGCCCGGGTACAGCGCGTCCGGGTGCACCAGCTGCCACAGGGCCAGCAGCGACACGCCCACCAGTGTCCCGCCCAGCACGCGCCGGGTCAGGTTCCGCAGGTCGCGGTTCAGGAACACCAGCACCCCGTACGCTGCCGGGACGAGCGGCAGCGCGTACGCGCCCCAGCCGAGCCAGCCGGTCAGCGCGTCGTGCGCGGTCGCCATGAACCCGCTCCCCGCCGACGGGAGCGCCACCGTGATCCCCAGGAAGATGCCCAGGGCGAACAGCACCAGTCCCAGCACCTCACCGTCGAAGCGGTTACTGATGGCTGGAGCAGGTTTCTTGGCACGCCGGGTCGTCATGAACCACAGTTTAAGGTGCCTGGGACGAATAAGAAAGCGGAAACCACGTCCCGCACACCGCCCAGCGGGGGGGGAAGGCCCGTATGCTGGGAGGCATGAGCACCCCACGACGCGTCACCGTCATCACCGGCACCGCCCAGGGCATCGGGCGGCGCACCGCCGAACTCTGCGCCGAACGCGGCGACGCCCTCGCCCTGCTCGACCTGCAGGACTCGCCCGTCCCGCACGGTGCGGACGCCCTCGTGCTGCGCGGCGACCTGAGCGACGAGGCCGTCGTCACGGCGCACGCGCAGGCCATCCTGGAACGCTTCGGGCACGTGGACGCCCTCGTCAACAACGCCGGGATCAGCTTCATCACGCCCGCCGAGGACACCACCGCTGCCGGATTCCGGCGCGTGCTGGACGTGAACCTCACCGCGCCCTTCCTGCTCAGCCGCGAACTGGGGCGCGCCATGCTCGCGCGCGGCCAGGGCAGCGTCGTGAACGTCGCGAGCGTCGCGGGCCTGCTCGGCATCGCGGACCGCGCCGCGTACAACGCCAGCAAGCACGGCCTGATCGGCCTGACGCGCACGCTGGCCGCCGAGTGGGGCGGGCGCGGCGTGCGCGTGAACGCCGTGTGCCCCGGCTGGGTCAAGACCGAGATGGACGAGGCGGACATGGGTAGCGGCGCGTACAGCGACGCCGACATCCAGGGCCGCGTCCCGATGGGCCGTTTCGCCAGTCCCGACGACATCGCGCGCGCCATCCTGTACCTCAGTGACGGCGCCGCCAGCCCTTTCGTGAACGGCATTACGCTCAGCGTGGACGGCGGCTGGGCGTCCGACGGCAGCTGGGACACCCTGCGCGCCCGCAAACGCTGACCACCCCCGCCTGGATGTCCGGCCCGCAGGCCAGCCTCACCCGTCGCCCGTCGTTCCGGCCAGTGCCAGCGCGAACCCCGCCAGCGGACTCAGGCCGAGCGGCGGGAAGCCCACCTCGCGCGCGGGTCCGTCGCCGTACAGCGCGGCGAAGACGGTGGGCCAGTGCCGCGTGCCGAGCAGCGGTTCCAGCACCTGCCGGGTGTAGGTTTGTTCCTCCGGGTCCAGCGTCAGTGGAGCAGCGGCGAACAGGCCGTCACCGGCACGCAGGGCCGCGCCCTCCTGCCGCAGGTGACCCGCCAGCGTGACGGGCGCCCCGTGACGCCCGCGCCATACGGCCCGCGTCACGGCCGCGCGCAGCTGCGAACGCAGGTATCCGGGTGTGGGCGGCACGTGCGTCCAGAGCTGCACCGTGACCCACCCCGCTGCAGTCGCCGGGCCTTGCGGGGGCGCGCCGTGCGGGCCGAACCTCCAGGCGGCGTCGGTCAGCCAGCGCTGCGTCCAGCCGTTTCCCGGCTGATCCGTCACCACCAGCACGAGGCGCAGGTCGGCCGGAACGCCGCCCTGTTCAGTCTCGATCTCCCGGCCAGTCTCGATCTCGCGGGCGGCCTCGGCGGCCACGCGTTCGGCGTCCATCTGCAGCAGCGCGTCCAGGTACGCCGGTTGCCGCTCGCCCATCGGGGAGAAGTCCCCCAGCGGCAGGCGTTCCGGGCCGTCCAGCATCAGGCGCAGGTACGCTCCGAAGCGTTCCCGCGAGTGCCGCCCGCCCACGTCGTATACGGCGCGCAGTTCCTTCAGGACCGGGTGGACGGTGAGACGCATGCCGTCATGATGCGCTTCGTCCCGTCGGGCCGCATCCGTCCGGTAGGGACAGACGTGCCCGCCCCTGCCGGAGCATCGCCATGCGGGCGGTTCAGGCGTCCAGCGGGGCTTCGTTGGCGGCACGCGTCGCCAGGAAGTCCTTGACGGCCCGGGCGGCGCTGAGGTTCATGCCGGGCACCTGCGCGATCTGCTCGATGCTGGCCGCGCCGAGTTCCTCCAGGCTGGTGAAACTCTCCAGCAGCGCGTCCTGCCGTTTGGGGCCGATGCCCGGCAGGCCGTCGAAGACCGATTTGAACATGGCCTCGCCGCGCAGTTTGCGGTGGTACGTGATGGCGTAGTTGTGCACCTCGTCGCGCACGCCGATCAGGACGCGCAGGGCCGGGTGCGCGTGCGGGAGCAGCAGTTCGCGGTTCACGCCGACCTCGGTGCCGTCTTCCAGCCACCACTGCGCGCCGTACCGGCCGGGCAGGATGATGCGTTCCTCGCGCTTGGCGAGGCCCACCAGCGGGACGTGCAGGTCCAGGGCCTTCAGGGCGTCCAGGGCGGCGTTCACCTGCCCGCGCCCGCCGTCGATGAGCAGCAGGTCCGGCAGGGGGAGCTTGTCGGCGAGGCTGCCGGAGAAGCGGCGGCTGACGGTCTGGTTCATGGCGGTGTAGTCGTCGGGGTGGTCGAGGCCCTTGACCTTGAATCGGCGGTGCTCGCCGCGCCGCGCGCGTCCACCTTCGAAGACGACCATGCCGGACACGATGTTCGTGCCGAACAGGTTGGAGTTGTCGTACCCCTCGATGCGCCACGGGCGTTCCGGCAGGGCGAGCATCTCGCGCAGGGCGTCCAGGCCGGGGTGGTCGCCGCGCTTCTCGAGGAGGCTCAGTTCGCTTTCCAGGCCGGTGACGGCGTTGCGCTGTGCCATCTCGATCAGTTCGAGCTTGTCGCCGCGTTTGGGGGTGCGCATCTCGACGCGCTTCCCGGCGCGTTCGGACAGCACTTCGGTCCAGAGGGGCGCGTCCTCGTACTCGGTGGGCAGCAGGATGAGTGGCGGCACGTGCGTGGCCTGCGCGTAGTAGTCCTGCACGAACGCGCCGATCACTTCGCCGCCTGCCGCGTCGCCCGCGCCGGTCAGGAAGCGTTTGTCGCGGCCCAGGACGCGCCCGCCGCGCATGCGGAACAGCTGCACCATGGCGTACTCGCCCGCCTGCGAGAAGCCGAGGAAGTCGAGGTCGGTCTCGTCCGAGACGTAGGCGCTCTGCTCGGTCCCGAAGAGTTTCTCGGTGGCCTGCAGGCGGTCGCGCAGGCGCATGGCCTGCTCGAAGTCCTGTTTCTGCGCGGCTTCCTTCATGCTGTCTCGCAGTCCGGCGATGACGGTCCCGGCGCGGCCTTCGAGGAGGGCGCGGACGTCGTTCACGGCGGCGGCGTACTCGGCGGGGTCGGCGCGGTCCACGCAGGGGCCGAGGCAGCGGCCCAGGTGGAAGTTCAGGCAGGGGCGCGGTTTGTGCTGCATGGGCAGGCCGGAGTTCTTGCGCAGCGGGTACATGGTGTCCACGAGGTTCTTGACGCGCCGCACGGCGCCCGCGTCGGGGTACGGGCCGTAGTAGCTGGCGCCGTCCTTGAGGACGCGGCGCGTGATGACGAGCATCGGGAAGGCCTCGTTCGTGAGTTTCAGGAAGGGGTAGTGCTTGTCGTCCTTGAGGAGGACGTTGTAGTGCGGGCGGTGCTGTTTGATGAGGTTCGCTTCGAGCACCAGCGCTTCGACTTCGTTGCGGGCGCTGATGAATTCGAGGCTGGTGGCTTCGGCCGTGAATCTCCCGCTCTTGCCGCCTGCCTTGAAGTGCTGGTTGACGCGGGAGCGGAGGTTGTTGGCCTTGCCGATGTAGATGGGCACGTCCGTCTTGCCCCGGAAGATGTACACGCCGGGGGTGGTGGGGAGGACGGGCAGGTCGTCTGGGAGCACGCTTCAGGATAGTGGAGTGGGGGGGCGGGGACCGTGACCTGAGGTGAAGGGAGTGTTGAGGTGCGGACTTGACGCGGCGCAGGGATGTAAATATTCTGATGACATGTTGAGCGGGAGGAACCGGGAGTGAACAGCCAGTACGCCGTGGCCGTCCACGTCCTGTCCCTGATCAACACGTTCCCGGACCACATGAGTTCGGCGGACATCGCGGGCAGCGTCGGCACCAACCCCGTCGTGATCCGCAACGTGACGGGCCAGCTGCGCCGCGCCGGGCTGCTGCAGACCCGGCAGGGCGTGACCGGCGCGCGCCTCACCCGCGAGGCGTCCCGCATCACGCTGCTGGACGTGTACCGCGCCGTGAACGGCGACGGCAGCGTTTTCCGGCTGCACGAGCACCCGCACCCGTCCTGCCCGGTCGGGGCGAACATCCAGGCGACGCTGGAGGTCCGCTTCGCGCGCGCCCAGGCCGCCATGGAAGCGGAACTCGCGCGGACCACGCTGGCGGACGTGACGGCCGACCTGCTCCAACGCATCGGCTGACTGTCAGCACAAAAATTTTTACCGTGCATGTAAGTGCCGCGCTTACATGAAAGCCTCTCGCGTGTCCAGCACGCCGCCCCACAGGAGCCACCATGACCCAGTCCACCAGCACCACCCCCACCATCGGCGTCACCGCCGCCACCGGCCAGCTCGGCCAGCTCGTCGTCGCGGCCCTCCTGCGGCGCGGCGTGCCCGCCGACCACATCGTCGCCATCGTCCGCACCCCCTCCAAGGCCGCCGACCTCGCCGCGCAGGGCGTCACCGTCCGCCAGGCCGACTACCACCAGCCCCAGTCCCTCCAGACCGCGCTGCAGGGCGTGCAGAACCTCCTGCTCATCAGCAGCAACGACTTCCAGGACCGCCCCGGCCAGCACCGCAACGTCATCGAGGCGGCCCGCGAGGCAGGCGTGCAGCGCGTCGCGTACACCAGCATCCTGAACGCCGACACCAGCACCATGCTCCTCGCCGCCGACCACCAGGCCACCGAACAGGCCCTCAGGGCCTCCGGCGTCACGTACACCCTGCTCCGCAACGGCTGGTACAGCGAGAACTACACCGGCAGCGCCGCCCAGACCGTCCAGAACGGCGTCCTGCTCGGCAGCGCGGGCGAAGGTGCCCTCAACCCCGCCGCCCGCGAGGACTACGCCGACGCGGCCGCCGTCGTCCTCTCCGCCCCCGGGCACGACAACGCCACCTACGAACTCGCCGGGGACACCGCCCTCACCCTCCCGCAGATCGCCGCCGAGTACGCCGCCCGGAGCGGCAGAAGCGTCGAGTACCGCGACCTTCCCGAACAGGCGTACGCCGACACCCTCAAGAGCTACGGCCTGCCCGAGGCGCTCGCCGCGGTCTTCGCGAACTCCGACAGCGGCATCGCGCGCGGCGAGCTCGGCACCGACCGCCGCGACCTCAGCACCCTGATCGGCCGCCCCACCACGCCTTTCGGCGACACCGCCGCCACTGCCCTGCAGGGCTGACCCCTCCCGCCACCCCACCCAGGGCCGGACGCCGCACCACGGGCGTCCGGCCCTCCGCCATGCCGGGACCCTGCCCTAAAGAATCCTTCAGCGAGCCCTAAAGGCTGCTGCAAGGGAACGGCACGGGCCGCTATACGCCAGCGGCATACCCTGACCGGCAGAGGTGCACCATGGCAGACACAGCAGCAGCGAACACCGTCGCCCTCCGAGCCGCCGCCGAACTCGCCGAGTACGTCGAGACGGTCGGCGTGAACAAGGCCAGCCTTCCCGCCCGCAGCGCCGTGGTGCTCGGCGTGCTGGCCGGGATCTTCATCGGGCTGGGCAGCATGGTGTACACCATGGTCACGTCCGACCCCACCCTCGGCTTTGCGGCGCGGCAGCTGCTCGGCGGCCTGAGCTTCTGCGTGGGCCTGGTGCTGGTCGTCGTGGCGGGCGCCGAACTCCTGACCGGCAACATCCTCATGACGCTCGCCTGGGCCAGCGGCAAACTCCGCTTCTCCGATCTCGCGCGCGACTGGAGCCGCGTCGCGCTCGCGAACCTCGTGGGTGCCGTCCTGCTGGCCGTGATCGTGCTGTACTCCGGCACGCTCGGCCTCAACAGGGGCCTCGTCGCCACGCACGCCCTGGAGATCGCCGCCAAGAAGGACAGCCTGCCGTACCTCACGGCGTTCTTCAGTGCCGTGCTGTGCAACCTGCTCGTGTGCCTCGCCGTGTGGCTCGCGTACGCCGGGCGGACCGTGACCGACAAGATCCTCGCCGTCCTCTTCCCGATCACGGTGTTCGTCGCCTGCGGCTTCGAGCACTGCGTGGCCGACATGTACTTCCTGCCGCTCGGCCTGATGCTCAAGGCGTCCGGCGTGACGGGTGCTGGCATGGCCGCCGTCACGCCCGGCGCGAGCCTCCTGCACCTGCTCGTCGTGATCGCCGGGAACATCGTGGGCGGCGGCCTGCTCGTCGGCCTGATGTACCACTGGGCGTACCGCGCCAGGCCCGCCACCGCCTGAACGGCCATCAGCGCGACCCCGCCCACCTGCGGCACGGGCGCGGGTAGCATGAGCCCATGAGCCGCCTCATCCTCGTGCGCCACGGGCAGACGCCCGCCAACGCTGCCCGCGCCTTCCGTGGCCCGAACGGCGACACCGAACCCCTCGACGAACGCGGCCACGCGCAGGCGCAGGCCCTCGCACGCCATCTCGGGCCGCACCTCGCGCCGCTCGCCGCGCAGGGCCGCGTGCGCGTGTACGCCAGTCCCTTCACGCGCGCCCAGCAGACCGCAGGCCCGCTCGCCAGTGCGATCGGCCAGCCGCTCGGGACGCTGCCAGGCGTGCACGAGGTCCACACCGGGCACTGGCAGGGCCAGCCGTACAGCCGCATGGACACGCACGCGCACGAACTCGTGGCCGGGGACGGGCACTTCGGCTTTCCCGGCGGCGAGAGCCTGCACGCCGTCGCACAGCGCATGACGGCCGCCCTGGACGGCGTGCGGCCACGGGCGGGGGAGACGCTGGTCGTCGTGTCGCACGGCGCGGCCATCACCGCGTACCTCGCCGCGCTGCACGGCACGGACCCCGGCACCGCCTGGCGGCGCGACACGTACCGGCACCTGAACACCGCGTACAGCGAACTCGACTGGCCGCAGGACGGCCCCGCCACCCTCGCGCGCCTCGCGGTGCTCGATCACCTCGGCGCGCCCGCCTGACCCGCACCGTCAGGGCGGCGGGGGCACGAGGAGGAATGCGCCCGTGCCCCCGCCGCGTGCCGGGAAGAGTCGTGTCCTCCGGTCAGGCGGGCGTGTCGGCCACGCGCCGCAGCTGCGCGGGCGCGTCCTCGCTCACCACGCCGCCGTGGTACGTCAGGATCGTCCGGGCAGGCAGCTGCGCGAGCTTCTGCACGCTCCGCGTCGCCTCCGGCATGTCCGGCGTGACGCGCGCGACCGGGCCGTTCAGCTGGCCGCCCGCGCTCGTCAGGGCGTCGCCCGTGATCAGGACGCCGTCCTGCACCACCAGCAGACTCAGGTGACCCAGCGTGTGCCCCGGCGTGAGCACCACGCGCACGCCGCCCGCCACGTCCAGCACCTCGCCGTCCTGCAGGACGCGGTCCACCTGCGCCCTGGGCGGGTTCGCGAACCGGGCCCGCATCTCGGGCGGCATCTTCGCGATCACCTCCGGTCCCGGCGATTTCTGCCCGGGGCGTTCACCCTGCACGAACGGCACCTCGCCCGCACTCGTGAGAACCTGCGCGCCGCTCGCCGCGACCACGCCCGGCAGCGACCCGATGTGGTCGAGGTCGTGATGCGTCACGATCACGCGCCGCACGTCCGTCCACGACAGACCCAGTTCCGCCAGGGAGCGCGCGATGTCGTCCTCCATGCCGGGAATGCCGGTGTCCACGAGCGTCGCCCCGTGCGTGTCGTCGAGGATCACGGCCGGGTAGATGACGGTCGGGCCGCCCATCAGGGTCGTCTCGATGGGCAGCGCGTACACGTGCTCGCCCAGCCGGACGGGCGCCGTCACCGTTCCCCGGCCACGTACAGCACCGCGCCGAACAGCGCCACGTTCTTCAGCACCTGAATGAGTTCCGTGCGCTTCTCCTGCCCTTCCTTCTCCCAGAAGCGGTGCCCGAGCAGCGTGACCGGCACGAGCGTCGCAGCGAGCGCGTACGCGGGCCACTTCCCGAACGCGCCCGCCGCGAACAGGGCGCCCGCGCCGACCATCACGGCACCGTTCGCGCGTGCGCCCTGCGTGGCGAGCCCTTCGGGCAGCACACCTTTCGCGGCCTGCGCGTGCGCTTCCGGCGCCATCAAGGCCCCCACGCCGCCCATCATGAAGATGCCGGATACGAGGCCACGGCTGAGCGCCTTCTGGGCGCGCGGTTCAGTTCGTCCAAACGTCATGCCCGATGGTATGGCCCAGCACGCCACCGCACCTGAGAACAGCCTCAAGGTTCCACCAGAGACGCCCCGGCCCGCCCGGCCCCGGCCCTCATGCACGCCCGCTAGCGTGAGGCATGCGTTTCCGTCTGCCCGCCCTGCTGCTCACGTCCCTGCTGGCGACCGCGTCCCTCGCGTCCGCCCAGAGCGCTGCGCCCACCACGCCCGCCGGTCAGGCCACCGTGGGCGGTGAGACCCTCATCCCGCTCGACTCGCGCCCCGCCACCAGCACCCTCCCCGCGCAGATGGCGGGCCTGCTCGGCGGGACGGTCCACGTCGTCCCCGCCGCGCTCCTCGGGAACGCCACGCGCGGCGCGGACCCCGCCGCCCTCACCGCGTGGCTCGCCGCGCAACCCAAGGACGGTCCGCTCATCGTGTCGCTCGACGCGCTCGCGTACGGCGGCCTCGTGCAGTCCCGCAGCAGCCGCGACACCGTGGACACCGTCATGGCACGCCTGCAGGCCGTCCGCGACTGGCAGCGCGCCAGCGGGCAGCCCGTGTACGCCTTCATCGTCCTGCCGCGCGAACCGGACGCCGTGGACCGCGCCCGCAACCTCGAAGTGGCGCGCCGCATGATCGCCTGGGCGGGCGAAGGCGTGTTCCGCGAACTGCACGTCACCTGGGACGACGCGCTGCCCGGCAGCCCCTCGCCCGCCGAAGGTGCCGAACTCGCCCGGACCGCGCCCGCCAACGTCAGCGTGTACCCCGGCGCGGACGAGGTGCTCGGCACGCTCGTCGCCCGCGCCCTCGCGCCCAGGCCCGCCACGCTCGCCGTGGAGTACTCCGACCCCGCCAGGGCCGACACCGTCATCCGCTACGAGGGCATCGCCCTCTCCCGCAGCGTCACCCTGCACGCCGCCGCCGCCGGATGGCAGGCCGTGACCACCACCCCGGAAGCGATCCGGACGCCGTTCGGCGGGCAGGGCACGCGCCCCGCCACGCCCGGCGACCTGACCCTGTACGTCTTCAACGGCGGGAACGCCCGCGCGGCCGCGCTACGCGTCTCGCAGCTGCTGCGGGAGCGCGGCGCGGTCGCCGTCGCGGACGTCGAGCAGGTCAACTCCGGCAACGTGCGCGCCTGGGCGGACCTGTACACCCTGCGCCGCCCGCAGGACCTCGCGTCGCTGGCCGCGTGGGGCACGCCCGGCAACAACCTCGGCACGGTCCTCGCGCACGCCAAGCTCGCGCTCGCGGGCGCCCCGGCAGACGCGCAGGACGCGCTGCTCGCCCGCGAGTACGCGAACGACATCGTGTACGGCTCGCACCTCCGCGCCCAGCTGCGCGCCCTGATTCCCGACGCCAGACTGCCCGGCAGCGACGCCAGCACCGTCCTGAACACCCTGGCCCGCCCGTACTTCCCGCTGCAGTTCCGCGCCCGCTACGACCTGCAGGACGTGACGCTCCCCTGGAACCGCAGCTTCGAGGCGGACCTCAAGGTGACCCCGGCGCCGCCCGCCCCCTGAACCGGCACCGCATTCCCCATTGGAGGGCAGGCAGGGGAGACGTCTACACCGTGCCCGCGTTCTCGCGGCGGGCGGGCAGGCTGAGCAGCAGGGCCGCGCCCAGCACCAGCACCGCGCCCCCCACCGCCAGCAGCGACAGCCGCTCCGAGAACACCAGGGCCGCCAGCAGGGCCGCCACCACCGGCTCCACGCTCGCGAGCACACTGGCGCGCGTGGCGGGCAGGCCGCGCAATCCCAGGCCGTACGCCATGTACGCCAGGTACGTGCTGAGCACCGCGATGCCCGCCAGCAGCAGCCAGCTGCCCGCGTCCTTGTGCACGAACGACGTGACGGGCAGCAGGCCCAGCGCGCCCACCGGGAGCGCCACGGCGTACAGCGCGACCGGCTCGAACCGCTGGAAGTACAGCTTCCCGAACAGGTAGTACAGGCTGTACGTGAAGCCCGCCAGCAGGCCCCAGCCGAGCGCGGCGGGCGTCGCGTGCACGCCCTGACCGCCGCCCAGCGAGATGAGCGCCACGCCGCCCAGCGTGCCCAGCACCGCCACCGCCTCGCGCACGCCCAGCCGCTCGCGCAGGAACGCGCCGCCCATCACGGCCACGAAGGCGGGCGCCGTGTACAGCAGCACCGACGCCAGACTCGCCCCGCCGCTCCGCACGGCCAGCTGGTACGACGCGTAGAACACGCTCACGCCCGTCACGCCGAACAGGGCCGTCACCAGCAGGTCGCGCCCGCGCGGCCAGCGCATCCCCGCAGCGCGGGCGTGCGCGACGTACAGCCCGCCCCCGAGCGCCGCGCGCCAGAACGCGACCTCCAGCGGCGACAGCCCGCGCGCCTGCGCCAGCTTCCCGAAGATACCGAGCAGGCCCCACAGCACGGCCGCCGTCAGCACGAGCAGCGTGGAGCGCAGCACCACCTGCCGCGCCTGCCCTTCCGTGCCGGTCGTCACCCGGTCAGACCCGGCTCTTGCGCCACACGCGCACCGTCGCGATCACGCACACCAGCAGGCCCGCCGCCGCCAGCCCCAGCAGCAGCAGCGCCCGCCGGTCCCGCGTGCGGCCCACCGGCTGCAGCACGCCCTGCGCGTACGCGCGCGCCTGATCCCCACCCGACAGCACGTCCACCGGCACGGGCGCGTTCGGGCGCGTGCTGGACACGCTCGCACTGCCGCCGCCCACCGAGGGCCGCAGCAGGCCGTCCGTCGTGAACGGCGAGTACACGCTGGACGTCACCCAGTACCCGTACTGCCCGGCCGGGATGGGCGTGTCCACCTGCACGGCACTGCCGGAGAGCCGCACCGTGAGCGGCGTGTCCTTGCGGACGGGCGTCGCCTTGCCGTCCGGCACGAACTCCAGGCTGCTCCCGAACCCGTCCACGCGGATGTGGTACTGCCAGCCCTGCTGCGCGGGCGTCACGAACCCCAGCGAATCCAGGGTGGACGCGCCGCCCAGGCGGCTCTTCACGAAGATGTCGATCACGCCCGCCGAGTACCCGAGCGGCGCGTTCCAGAGGTTCTGCACCGACCCGAGCGCCACCGTGAGGCGCAGCTTCCCGTTCACGGTCTCGACGCGCAGTTCCCGCAGGTCCAGCGCGCTCGCGGCGAGCGGCGGCCGGGACGGCAGGGTGTACGAGCCGTCGCCGCGCGTGTCTCCGGCAGCGTCGGGAATGGTCAGGAGGGCCGCAGCCAGGAGCGAAAGCACGGCTGGGAGTATAGCCCGTCAGCGGCGGTGCCTGAGGGCCAGCAGCGCCCGCGCCAGCGCGGCCGGATCGTGGTGCGCCACGTCGCCCGCCTCCAGCAGCGGCGCGTAACTCACTCGGCGGCGCACGCCGGGCGTCATGCCGAGACTGCTGAGCAGTTCCGCACCCTCGGCCGCGTAGCGGTCCACCACGCGCAGCGGCACCGGCTGGCTGTTCACGAGCAGCAGGTCCGGCCGCCGCCCCAGGTGATGCAGGATCGCCGCGTCGAGCGCCGCGAGGCCCATCCCGTCCGTCTCGCCCGGCTCGGTCATGATGGGCGCCACGTACACCAGCGGCGCGGGCGAACGCCGGATCGTCTCCGCGACCTCCGGCACCAGCAGCGCCGGAAGGATCGACGTGTACAGGCTGCCGGGCCCCAGCACGATCAGGTCCGCCTGCCGGACGGCGGCCGTCACGGCGGGCAGCGCGGGCAGGTCCGGCGGGTCGAGCCGCACCCGCAGGATGCGCGCGTCCCCCTTCGACTGCGCGAGCTGACTCTCGCCCACCACGGTCCGCCCGTCCGACAGTTCCGCCACGAGCCGCGTGGGGGAGGTCGTGGCGGGGAACACCTCGCCGCGCACCTTCAGGATCTCGTGCACGTCCTGCATCGCGCCCTGCAGGCCGCCCTGCTCTTCGGACAGCGTGGCGAGCAGCAGGTTCCCGAAGGTGTGCCCCTCCAGGCCCTCGCCGCGCTCGAAGCGGTGCAGCAGCAGCCGCGCCAGCACCGGGCTGTCCGACAGGGCCGCGTAGCAGTCCGTCAGGTCGCCCGGCGCGATCATGTCGAGCGACGCGCGCAGCCGCCCCGAAGAGCCGCCGTCGTCGGCGACCGTCACGATTCCTGTCAGGTTCCCGGTGTGGGACTTCATGCCGCCCAGCAGTTTCGACAGGCCCGTCCCGCCGCCCACCGCGACCACGCGCGGCCCGCGCGCCAGGGTCCGCACCGAGTGGATGGTGTCGAGCGTCGCGGCAGGATCGCTGCCCATGGCGCGCAGGATGCTGCGGTTGAACATCACCATGCTCGTCACGGCGCCCGCGAGCGAGAGCAGCATCACCGCGCCGCCCAGCATCCACACCTGCAGGAAGCCCGTGCCGAGCGCGGCGTTGAGGTTCAGGATCCAGCGGGTCGCGACCGCGTGCAGCGGCCCCGTCCACGTCAGGTACAGGAACGCGAAGGCGCCCACCAGCGAGCACGCGATGAACAGCGTGAACCAGCGTTTGACGCCCAGGCCCGCCGGGAGCCAGCGCGACATGTTCCGCGCCCACGCCTGACCGCGCTGCCCGGCCGACCCGCGCTCACCCGCGTCCGCCGTGGGACCGGGCCGCGCGTCCCGGCTCAGCCCCGGGGCTTCGTCCTCCCGGGTGGGGGCGGGTGTCAGGGTCAGGGGAGCTTGCTCCGGCTCGCCTGCCTCCGGCGCGGCCGTCTGGGGTCCGGGCACGCGTTCGGGCGTCACGGGGTGGTCTGCGGGATGTCCCGGTGGTCGATCACGCGGGCCCCCAGATCGTCGAGGTCGTGCTTGAGGCGTTCGGCCACCGCCACGCTGCGGTGCTGCCCGCCCGTGCAGCCCACCGCGACGCTGTAACTCAGCCGGCCGTTCGCGCGGGCCCGCTCGGCACTCTCGCGCACGTAGTCGCGCAGGCGCGCGTAGAAGTCCAGGCTCGCCTGATCCTGGAACACGTACCCGGCCACGTCCTCGTCCAGGCCCGTCCGGGCGCGCAGCTGGGGATCGTAGTACGGGTTGGGGAGGGTGCGCACGTCCACCATCAGGTCCACGTCGCGCGGCGGCGCGTGCTTGAACCCGAACGTCGTGAGGCGCAGGTCGAAGCCCTGCGACAGCCCGAACAGGCCCAGCACCCGCTCGCTCAGCTGCGCGTTGCTGAGCGTGGTCGTGTCGATCACGGTGTCCGCGATGGCCCGCAGGGGCGCGAGCAGGTCCGCCTCGCGCTTGAAGTCCAGCAGCAGGCTCGGGTCGCCCAGCGGGTGGATGCGGCGGCTGAGGTTGTACCGGCGCAGCAGCACCTCGTCCGTCGCCTCCAGGAACACGACGCGCACCCCGTCCTGACGTTTCGTGAGGCGGTCGTAACTGGAGTCGAGGGCGGCCAGGAAGTCGCGCGTGCGGGCGTCCGTGCTGACGACCACCCGTTCGATGCCGCGCGCCTGCGCGAGGTCACTCATGGCGCCCCACAGTTCGGGCGGGAGGTTGTCGGTCGCGAAGTAACCGGCGTCCTCCAGCGCCCGCAGCGCGGTGCTCTTGCCGCTGCCGGAGAGGCCGGAGACGATGATGAAGGGCATGCCGGAAGTGTACCCCGCCCCGGCCCGGACGGTGACGGCCCCGCGCCCGGCAGGGGAGAGGCCCGGCGCGGCTCACCGTGCGGCCCGGACGCGGGAGGTACAATGGCGGGTGTGCTGCTGACCGCCCTCACGACCCTGAACTACCGCAATCTGGAGGCGGCCACCCTGAACTTCCCGGCGGGCGTGACGGGCATCTGGGGCCAGAACGGCGCCGGAAAGACGAACCTGCTCGAAGCGGCGTACCTCGCCCTGACGGGCCTGACGGACGCGCCGCGCCTCGAGGTGCTCGTGCGCGCCGGGGAGCGCGAAGGGTACGTCCGCGCGGACCTGTACCAGGGCGGCAGCCTCAGCGTGCTGGAGACGGGCGTCGGCCGGGGGCGGCGTACCACCCGTGTGGACGGCGTGCGCGTGCGCGGTCAGGAACTCCCGCGCGGCAGCGCCGTCTGGATCCGCCCGGAGGACAGCGAACTCGTGTACGGCGGTCCCGCCCTGCGCCGCGCGTTCCTTGACGCGCTCCTGTCGCGCCTCAGCCCCCGGCACGCCCAGGTGCTCGCCCGCTACGAGCGCAGCGTCGCGCAGCGCAACGCGGGCCTCAAGGCCGGTGAGGACTGGGCGATGGGCGTCTGGGACGAGAGCCTCGTCACGCTCGGCACCGAGATCATGCTGCTGCGCCGCCGCGCCGTGTCGCGCCTCGCGGAACTCGCCGCCGAGAACCACGCCGCGCTCGGCAGCGGCAAACCCCTGCGCCTCGAACTGCTCGAAACGACCACTCCCGACACCTTCCGCGCCGACCTCGGCCGCCGCCGCCCCGAGGAACTCCGCCGGGGCGCCACCGTGCTCGGCCCGCACCGCGACGACCTGCGCCTGCACCTCGGGGACTTCCCGGCCAGCGACTACGCCAGCCGCGGCGAGGCGCGCACCATCGCCCTCGCGCTGCGCAAGGCGGAACTCGACCTGCTGCAGGAACGTTACGCGGAACCGCCCATCCTGCTCATCGACGACTTCTCCGCCGAACTCGACCCGCAGCGCCGCCAGTTCCTGCTGGACCTCGCCGCGTCCGTCCCGCAGGCCATCGTGACCGGCACCGAGGCCTTCCCCGGCGCGGTCCTCGAACTGCGCGCGCACGGCGGCACCTTCCGGCCCGCCCGTCACCCCGAACCGCAACCCACGCAGGTGCACGCGTGAGCCGCCGCACCGGCACCACGCACAGCATGCGCGGCCTGCTCGGCGAGACGCTCGCCCGGCGCGGCCTGAAGGTCGGCGTGAACCGCGCCCGCAGCGTCCTGCTGTGGCCGCAGGTGGTCGGCCCGGAACTCGCGCGCCTCACCCGCGCCCGCAACCAGCACGGCACCACCCTGTTCGTCGAGGCGCGCGACAGCGCCCAGGCGCACCACCTCAGCATGCAGCGCCACCACGTCCTCGCGCGGCTGCAGCAGGCGCTCGGTGACGAGAGCGTCACCGAACTGCGCTTCGTGGTCGGCACGCCCAGGCCCGAGGAGACGGTCGTCGTGCAGGACGTCCTCCCGCCCCCCGACCGGGAACGCGCGCAGCAGCTCGTGCAGGACGTGCCTGACACCCTGCGGGACGCCGCCACCCGCGCCGCCGAGGCCATCACCCGCGCCCGCCGGTGGCGCGAACAGCAGGGCTACAGCCCCTGCCCCGTCTGCGGCGAAGCCACCGCCGAGCAGCCCTGCCGCGCCTGCAGCCTCACCCTGAAGGACCCCGCCGTGCGCCGCGCCGCCCCGCAACTCGCGCGCGACCCGCGCCTGCTGGACACCCTCCCCGTCCTGCTCGGCGAGAGCGGCACGCAGGCCGCCCGGCACCTCGCGCTCGAAGTGCTGAGCGAACAGATGGACCTGCTCGCCCTGGAGTGCGTCCGGTCCGGCGGCGAGGTGTACTACCGCGAGTACCTCGGCGAGCAGGCGCGCCTGTACGTGTCGCTCACGCTGCGCCGCACGAACGCGCCCCTCACGCGCGCCCACCTGCGCCTCCTGCCCGAACGCGTCCAGACGGTCCTCGCGGGCAGCGTCGAACAGGACTGATCCCACGCCCGGCTGAACTCCTGGCGTTCAGCCGAGCGAAGAGGGCACCAACAAGTACGGTTCCCAGGAGATGATTTGGATGCCGGCGTCGTTCCCGGCGTCCCTGGAATCGGATCAACACCGTATGAAGCGCGGGAACCTGCCAGGCGACCGGGCAAGATGTGAGCCGCCCTGAGCGGACCTTCATGCAAGCCGCCAGTCAGAGTCGTCCTCACGCTCAGCCCTTACAGTGGCAGCCATGAGCCGCGAAGACCACATCCAGGCCGCCCCCGACCGCGTTCAGGTGGGCGTCCTTACCATCTCCGACACCCGGACCGAGGAGACCGACACGAGCGGCCAGTACCTGCTCGCGGAACTCCGCAGCGGCGGGCACGACGTCGTGGATTACCGCATCGTCCGCGACGACGCCCTCGAAATTCGCGGCGCGCTCAACGCCCTGATGCGGCAGGCGCAGGTCGTCATCACGAGCGGCGGGACCGGCATCACGGGCCGTGACGTCACCATTCCCGTCGTCGAGAGCCTCATCACCAAACCCATGCCGGGCTTCGGAGAACTGTTCCGGATGCTCAGCTTTCAGCAGGTGAAGGGCGCCGCGATGCTGTCCCGCGCCGTCGGCGGGCTTGCCAGCCAGACGCTGCTGTTCGCGCTGCCCGGCAGCCGGAACGCCGTGCAGACCGCCTGGGAGGGCCTGCTGCGCGACGAACTCACGCACCTCGTGTTCGAACTGACGCGCCACGTCCAGCCGACCACCCTGCCCAGCGCGCCCGCCGCCGTGCAGGACGCCGTCAGGGACGGCCCGGACGGTCCGGAAGGCGACCTGCAGGTCACCCCGCCCCGCCTCTGACCCGCGCCCTCCCAGGAGACCCCGTGACCGGACCGGACCACCCCGCCGAACGGGACGAGACCCAGCCCGCACTGGACGTGACCACCCGGGCACGTCTCCGGGCGGAGGAGACCGAACGGCTCCGCCTCCGCACGGAACTGGAGGACGAACGCCGCCGCAAGCAGATCAGCCGCGAGAACCGGGGCTGCCTCGGGGCGATCAACCTGGTGCTGAAGATCCTCGGCTGGTGAACCGCACCCCGCCCCTGCCCGCGAACCCCCGTCACGCGAACCGCTCCCGTGCCCGCAGGACGGGGCGGGCCGTGCACGTGAAGGACACGTAAGCCATTTCGCCCACGATCCCTGTGGGTCCCCCTTCCTATACTGTTGGGCGTGCCGTTCGAAGAAGCCGCCCTCGCCACCCTCGATTTCCCCCGCATCCGGGCTGCCCTCGCCACGCGCGCCGCGACCGGCATGGGCGTGGAGCGCGCCCAGGGCCTGTGTCCCAGTGACAGCCCCGCGCAGATCGCCCGGGAACTCGACGAACTCGAGGACGCGCTGTTCGGCGTGTCCCTGTCGCTCGGCGGCGTGCAGGACGTCCGGCCGCTCGTGGAGCGCGCCCGTGACGGCCGCGTCCTGACCGGCCAGGAACTGCTGGAGGTCGGGTACACCCTCGACGCGGCCATGACGGTGCGCCGATCCGTCGCCACCAACTCGCGCGGCCCGCTGCTGGACGTCGTCACGCACCACGCCGGGACGGGCCTGTCGGACCACACGCTCGTCGTGCGGCGCGTGCTGGAGAGCATCGACCGTGGCGGCGAGGTCCGCGACGACGCCACGCCCAAACTCCGCGAACTGCGCCGCCGTCTCGCGCCGCTGCGCGACCGCATCCGCGAACGCCTCACCAACACCCTCGAACAGTGGGCGGACGTGCTGCAGGAGAACATCGTCACGCTGCGCCGCGACCGCTACGTGCTGCCCGTCCAGGCGAGCCGCGTCTCGCAGGTGCAGGGCATCATCGTGGACTCCAGCGCTTCGGGGCAGACGTACTTCGTGGAGCCCGCCTCCATCACGCCCCTCAACAACGAACTCGCGCGCCTCCTGCTCGACGAGGAGGCCGAGGTGCGCCGCATCCTCACCGAACTGTCCGGCCTGATCGCCGGGGACGCCGGGATCGACGCGACCATCCTCACGCTCGCCGAACTCGACCTGATCGCCGCGAAAGCCAGACTCGCCCGCGACTGGCGCCTGAACCGCCCGCAGACCGGACCGGACGGCGAGTACCGCCTGCACGAAGCCCGCCACCCGCTCATCGACAACGCCGTCGCGAACGACCTGACGCTCGGCGACACGCGCCTGCTGCTCATCACCGGCCCGAACATGGGCGGCAAGACCGCCACCCTCAAGACCCTCGGTCTCGCCGTCCTGATGCACCAGTGCGGCCTGTACGTCGCCGCGGCGAGCGCCGTGCTGCCCGTCGTGGAAGACGTCCTCGTGGACATCGGGGACGAGCAGAGCATCGAGGCGAGCCTGTCCACCTTCGCGTCGCACCTCAAGCATCAGCGCGAGGTGCTCGACATGGCGGGCCGCCGCACCCTGGTCCTCATCGACGAGCTCGGCAGCGGCACCGACCCGCAGGAAGGCGCCGCGCTCAGTCAGGCGATCATCGAACGCCTCCTGGGTCAGGACGCGCGCGGCGTGATCACGTCGCACCTCGCGCCGCTCAAGCTGTTCGCGCTGGAAACGCCGGGCCTGAAGAACGCCAGCATGGGCTTCGACCTCGCGCAGCTCGCGCCCACCTACCGCCTGCAGGTCGGCCAGCCGGGCCGCAGCTACGCGCTCGCCATCGCGCGCCGCATGGGCCTCCCCGAAAGCGTCATGACGCGCGCCGAAACCATCCTCGGACCGGAAGGCGGACTGCTCGAAGCGCTGCTCGAGAACCTCGAACAGGAGCGCGAGACGCTCCGCGCCGACCTGGACCGCGCCGCCGCCGCGCGCCGCACCGCCGAGGCCGAACTGGGCCGCGTGCAGCAGGAACGCGCCACCATCCAGGAACGCCGCGACGAACTCATCGCGGAGGCCGCGCAGAAGGCCGAGGCGCTCTACACCAACGCCGTCGAACAGGTCCGCAGCCTCCGCTCCCGCGCCCGCGAGGACACCGCCCGCCCCCGCGTCCTCGAGGAACTGCGCCAGCTGCGCCGCACCGCGCAGGCCGAACGACCGCAGACGCAGCCGGAAACGCCGCGCGGCGACCCCCTGCGCGCGGGCAGCACCGTCGACGTGCCCGCCTACGGCGCGAGCGGCCAGGTGCTCGACGTGCGCGGCGACGAACTCGTCGTGCAGCTCGGCGTCATGAAGGTCAACGTGCGCCGCCGCGACGTGCGCCTGCGCGCCGAGGAACCCCCGAAGGTCCAGGCGAAGAAACGCGCCGCGTTCGTCGGCACGACCGCCACCACCTTCCAGAACGAACTGCAGCTGCGCGGCCACCACGTCGAGGAGGCCGTCGAGGAACTCCGGCAGGCGGTCGGTGAGGCGCACGCCCTCAAGGAATCCCCGCTGCGCGTCGTGCACGGCAAGGGGCAGGGCGTTCTGCGCCGCCTGCTGCGCGACTACCTCAAGACCGACAAGCGCGTCGAGAGCTTCAGCGACGCCGAACCGAACCAGGGCGGGCACGGCGTCACCGTCGTCCACATCCGCCGCTCCTGACGCGCCCCGGCCGGGCAGGCTCATGAGACGTCTGTCCCTCCCCCTCACCCCCGGTCCGTTCCTTCTGGCATAGTGGGGCGACATGGTGACGAGACTCCGTATCCTTTCCGCCGCACTGAGCCTGGTCCTGGGAACCGCCGGAGGGCTCGCCTCCGCGCAGACGCAGCCTCCCCAGCCGCCACCCTCGACCAGCCCCAACGACCCCAACGTCAGCTTCACGGCCCAGCTGCTGAACCTGTTCAGCGCCGAGTACCTCGGCCGCTTCGGTGGTGTGGAGGGCTTCGCGGACTCCTCCAACGGGTACGGCGTGCGGTACTTCCCGCTGCCTTTCAAGGCCGACACGCGCCTCACGTACGTCAGCCACCCCAAGTATCAGGAGTACGCGCTCAGCGTGCGCTACGACGACACCACCTTCGCCGCAGGCCGGTACTACAACGACACGGCGGGCGCCACGGAAGGCGTCGGCCACCTCGAGATCAACCACAACCCCTACACGGGCCTGCAGTACCAGGCGCTGCTGCAGGACCATAACCGAGTCAGCCAGCTGTCTGCCGGATGGGCCGCCGCGCAGGGTCCCTTCCGGGTCTACGCCGAGGCGGGCTACGCCTGGCAGGGCACCGGGAACTACGACAACGTCAAGGGTCCGGACGGGTATCAGGAGTCGCCGTTCGTCCACACCGAAGTGAGCGGCGGAAAGAGCGTCACGGACGGCCCCGCCACGTACGGCGTGTACGGCACGGCGCGCGGGTACTTCTTCCCGAAGTCGGTGCAGCTCAGCACGGACCTGAGTGCCAGCGTCACCGTGCGCCCCACCGACTACAGCAGCGTGACGGTCAGCGAGTTCGAACGCTTCGCGGTCGGGGACAGCCAGATCGGGGCGTACAACTTCGGCCGCTACAGCCGCAGCAACGTGGACGTGGTCGCCACGCCCAGACTCAATGCCGGGGCGCTGTCGCTTCGCTCGGCGGAGTACCACTTCCGGTACTCGTTCCTGGGCAGCGAGACGACGCTCAACAACGTGGCGTTCACGGCCCGCGCGGATGTCGCGCCCGCGTTCGTGCTGGACCTGACGCCGCACTACGACAACGAGCGCAGCGTGAACGGCCTGACCGTGACGAGCGAGGGTGGCGTGCGCGCCGACCTGTTCTACCGCAACGACGCGCTGCCGGTCCTGATCGGGCCGCGCATCGACTACGTTTTCGGCAACACCACCACCGCTTCCACAGCGGCCGATGGCACCACCGCGTACACGGTGACGCCCACCAACCGCTGGATCATCAGCGTCAAGATCGGCGCGAAGTAAGCTTCGGCCCTGGCGTGTTCCGTCGTTCGCCCGTCCCGCCCCGTCTGCGCCCCCTCGTCCTGAACGGGCGGTGGCCGGACGGGGCGGTGCTCGTGGGCGGCGCGGTGCGCGACGTGCTGCGCGGCGTGACGCCGAAAGACTGGGACTGGGCGGCCCCCGACCCGCACGCGGCGGCGGAACGGCTGGCTGGCCTGCTCGGCGGGGCAGTGTTCGCGCTCGATCCCGTGCGCGGGTACTACCGCGTGGTGGCGGGCGCACAGCAGCATGACGTCGTGCCGCGCCCCGACCTGCTGGAGGACGACCTGTGGCGGCGGGACTTCACGGTGAACGCGCTGGCCCTGCACGCGGACGGGCGCGTGACGGACCCCACCGGCGGTCGGCGCGACCTGCGTGCAGGGCGCCTGCGGATGGTGCGGGAAGAGAACCTGCGCGGCGATCCGCTCAGGCTCCTGCGGGCCGCGCGGCTGAGCGTCACGCTGGGCTTCTCGCTGGAACCCGCCACGCGGGCCGCCGTGCAGCGGCTGGCGGGGGAGGGGCTGCCACTGCCCGCCCCGGAACGCGCGCGTGACGAACTGAACGCCCTGCTGCGGCACGAGGACGCCGCGCGCGGTGTGCTGCTGCTCAGGGACCTCGGGCTGCTGCGCGTGTACCTGCCGGAACTGCTGGAGGGGGAAGGCATGCGGCACGGGGACTTCCATCACCTGGACGTGCTGGGGCACGCGGCCGAGGCCCTGCACCAGCTGCTGGGCCGCTTCCCGGACGCGCCGCTCACGCTGCGCTGGGCGGCCCTGCTGCACGACGTGGGAAAGCCGCGCACGCGGGGCGTGGACGGGGACGCGCTGCACTTTCACGGGCACGAGCGGGTCGGGGCGGACCTCGCGCGCGAGATGCTGACGCGCCTGCGCTTCCCGGCGGGCGAGGTGGAGCGCGTGACGGCGCTCGTGGCGGCGCACATGCTGCCGCTCCCGCAGTCGGAACGGGAGGCGCGGCGCTTCGTGCACCGCCGCCGGGACCTGCTGCCGGACCTGCTCGCCCTGATGCTGGCGGACCGCGAGGCGGCACGCGGGCCGCGCAGCAGCGAGCACTCGCGTTTCTCGTACCGGCAGGGCATGGACCGCGTCCTGGCGGCCCTGGAGGACCAGCCCGGCGTGCCCGCCCCGCTGCTGGACGGGCGGCAGGTGATGGCCCTGCTGGACCTCCCGCCCGGCCCGCAGCTCGGGGAGGCGCTGCGCGCCCTCGCCGAAGCGCGCGCACTGGGCGACGTGACGGACGAGGCCGGGGCGCGCACGTGGCTGCTCGCCTGGGCGAACGGGAAGGTCCAGGCGACCTGAATTCCCCGTGCCGCCCGTGCCCAGGTTATCCGGTACACTGCGCAGGGTGGATATTCGCACCCCCGACTGGGTCAAGGACGCCGTCTTCTACCAGATCTTCCCCGACCGCTTCGCCCGCAGCACCCGCGTTCCGAAAGCGACTCACCTGCAGGACTGGGGAGACGCGCCGACCTTTCACAGGTACCAGGGCGGCGACCTGCTCGGCGTGGTGGAACGCCTCGACCACATCGCGTCGCTCGGCGTGAACGCCATCTACTTCTGCCCGGTCTTCCAGTCGGCCAGCAATCACCGCTACCACACGCACGACTACTATCAGGTGGACCCCATGCTCGGCGGGAACGCCGCCCTGCGCGAACTGATCGACGCGGCGCACGCGCGCGGCATCCGGGTCGTGCTGGACGGCGTGTTCAACCACGCCTCGCGCGGCTTCTTCCAGTTCTCGGACCTGCTGGAACAGGGGGAGGACAGCGCGTACCTCGACTGGTTCCACGCCGGGCCGTTCCCGCTCTCCCCGTACGACGACGCCCGGCCCGCCAACTACGAGGCGTGGTGGGGCAACCGCGCCCTCCCGAAATTCAACACGGACACGCTGGCGGTCCGGGAGTTCCTGTGGGACGTCGCGGAGTTCTGGATGCGCTTCGGGATCGACGGGTGGCGCCTCGACGTGCCGAACGAGATCGACGACGACAGCTTCTGGCAGGAGTTCCGCCGCCGCGTCAAGGCCATCAACCCCGACGCGTACATCGTGGGGGAGATCTGGGGCGACGCGCACCGCTGGCTGCAGGGCGACCAGTTCGACGCCGTCATGAACTACCCGTTCACGCGGCCCTGCCTCGCGCACTTCGGGGCGCGCACCCTCGACCACAGCATGAACGAGGTGAGCGGCACCGGCCACGTGGACCCCATGACGACCGAGGCCTTCGCGGCCCGCATGACCGAGGTCGCGTCCACGTACCCGCTGGAGATCGTGCAGGCGCAACTGAACCTGCTCGACAGCCACGACACCGCCCGCTACCTGAGTGCCGTGGGCGGCGACGCGACCGCGCACCGGCTCGCGCTGGCCTTCCAGCTCACGTACGTCGGCGCGCCCTGCCTGTACTACGGGGACGAGATCGGCCTGCCGGGCGGCCCGGACCCCGACTGCCGCCGCGCCTTCCCGTGGGACGACGAGGGCAGCTGGGACATGGACACCCTGACGCTGGTGCGGCAGCTCACGGCCGCGCGGCACGCCTGCCCGGCCCTGCAGCGCGGCACGTTCGAGGTGCTGCACGCGCAGAACGACCTGCTGCTGTACGCCCGCACGCACCTCGGTTCGGCCGCGTACGTCGTCATGAACACCGCCACGCGCGCGCAGGTCGCGTCCCTGTCCGCGCTGCCCGCCGGCACGTACCGCGACGCCGTGAGCGGGCGTACGGTGCAGGTCGCGTCCGGCGCGGTGCTGGACGTGCCGGGCCGCACGCCCGTCGTCCTCATCCGCGACTGAGGCGCGACAGAAAAGGGGGGAAGGCTGGCGCTGGCCTTCCCCCTGTACTGTTGTCTCGGCCATGGTCCAGCCGTGCCGTCAGTGGTCTTCCTTGCGCAGCGCGGGGATGCGCAGGCCGCCCTTGCCGTCCCAGCCCTTGAAGGCGTAGAAGCGGCCCGGCTGGCCCGTCCGGAGGTAGTCGCTGAGCGGTTCGCGCATGGGCGGCGTCTCCAGTTTCAGCACCGCTTCCTCTGGCGTGAAGAAGCTGGCGGACACGATGAAGCCGTCCGGGTCGGCCGGGTTGAGCAGGCCCTCCCACGTCGCCTCGAACACGATGGCGATGGCGCGCTCGCCGCGCCGTTCGTCCTCGATGTGCACCATGTACGCGAGGTGCTTGATGCCCGTGAGCTTCAGGCCCGTCTCCTCGACGATCTCGCGGTACAGGCCCTCCGGGGCGACCTCGCCGGACTCCACCACGCCGCCCGGCAGCGTGAAGCGCACGCGGCCCAGGCCCTGCCAGTCGTTCCCGACCAGCAGCACCCGTCCCTGCCGGTCGCGGAGGATGGCGGCCGTGACGAGCAGATCACGCCGTGGCATGATCGGTCATCTCCGAGAGCTGCTGTTCGCGTTCCGCACGTTCGAGCGCCGTGACGACCCCCGCGAGCGCGCCCTCCATCACGCTGTCCAGCGCGAAGTTCTTGTCGTCGCCGGTCAGGCGGTGGTCGGTCACGCGGTTCTGCGGGTAGTTGTAGGTGCGGATCTTCTCGCTGCGGTCGCCGCTGCCGACCTGCGCGCTGCGCGCCTCGCGTTCTGTCACGGCGCGCTCCTCACGCTGCCGTTCCGCGAGGCGCGCCCGCAGGATCTGCAGGGCCTTCTCCTTGTTCTTGATCTGGCTGCGGCCGTCCTGGCAGACCACCATGATCTCTTCGGGCGTGCCCGCGCGGTACGTGGCGCGCACGGCGGAGTCGGTGGTGTTGACGCCCTGACCGCCCGCACCCTGCGCGCGGAACACGTCGATGCGCACCTCGGACAGGTCGAGCTGCACGTCCTCCTGCTCGACCTGCGGGAGCACGGCTACCGTCACGGTGCTCGTGTGGATGCGGCCCTGCGTTTCCGTGGCGGGCACGCGCTGCACGCGGTGCACGCCGCGCTCCCACTTCATGGCGCGGTACGCGTTCTCGCCCGCGACTTCCGCCACGAGGCGCGAGTACCCGCCGAGGTCCGACTCGGACGCGTCCGCGACGCTCAGCTTCAGGTTCAGGCCCTCCACGTACCGGGTGTACAGGCGCAGCAGGTCCGCCGCGAACAGGCCCGCCTCGTCGCCGCCCGCCCCGGCGCGCAGTTCGAGGATCACGTCGTGACTGTCGTACGGGTCGCGGGGCAGCAGCAGGACTTCCAGCTCGTTCTCCAGCGTCGCCATGCGCGTCAGGGCGGCGTCCAGTTCGCTGCGGGCGAGGTCGGCCATCTCGGGGTCCGTCAGGAGGCTGCGGGCGTCCTGCGCGAGGCGTTCCTGCGCGCGGTACTCGGTCCAGAGCGTGATGAGCGGCGTGAGTTCCCGGTGGCGGCGCGTGAGGCGCGTGTACTCGCGCGTGTCGGCCAGCACGGCCGGGTCGCCCAGACTGCGTTCGATGGCGGCGTACTCGGTGCCGAGTTCCTCGATGCGGCCGCTCAGCACGTGCCCGGCGCTCCGTGCAGGCGTGCCCTCGGACGGGGTGGAGCGCTGCCCGGACTGGGCGGTGGAGCGGGACGCTCCAGGCGGGAGAGGCGATCAGGATGGTTGAACATGAAAAGCAGTCTAGCGCGGGGCGGGGCGCGCCTCCTGTGCCTGCACTTCACGTGCCCGCCACGTCCGGCGGCCGGGGAGGGCCATACAGGGCAGGCGGGCGGCGGGCGGCGCGCGGCTATCATCCCCCCATGACCAGTGCCGTTCCGCTCAAGACCGTCACCGTCGGGCTGCTGGGGTGCGGCACGGTGGGCCAGAATGTCCTGCACCTCCTGCAGCGCCGCCAGGACATCTTCTCCGACATCGGCGTGCGGATCGAGGTGGCGGGCGTCCTCGTGCGCGACGCCGACCGGGCGCGCGACGTGCCCGCCGGAACGCCCCTCACGGACGACCCCGCCTTCCTGCAGGAGTGCGGCGTGGTGATCGAGGCGATGGGCGGCACGCAGCGGCCCCTGGCGCTGCTGCACCCGTACCTGAAGTCCGGGCGGCCCGTCATCACGGCCAACAAGGCGCTCCTCGCGGAGTGCTGGCGTGAGCTGCGCGAGTACGCGCTCGCCGGGAAGCTGTACTACGAGGCGTCCGTCATGGCGGGCACGCCCGTCATCGGCCCGATGAGCACCGTGCTGCGCGCCAGCCGCTTCGAGAGCCTGCAGGCCGTCCTGAACGGCACCTGCAACTACATCCTCACGCAGATGGAGGAAGGCAAGGAGTACGCGCAGGCGCTCGCGGAAGCGCAGGAGATGGGGTACGCCGAGGACCCGCCCACCCTGGACGTGGGCGGCTTCGACACCGCGCACAAGCTCGCCGTGCTCGCCCGCTTCTGCGCGGACGGCGACTTCCCGTACGATCAGGTGAAGGTGCAGGGCATCGAGGGCGTCACCCTGCAGGACGTGCAGGACGCCGCCGCGAACGGCGAGAAGTACAAGCTGATCGCCGAACTGCGCCCCGGCCCGGACGGCGAGGGCTGGGAAGCGACCGTGTCCCCGCAGCGCCTCCCGAACACGCATCCCATCTGCAGCATCGGCGCGGGCCGCAACGCCCTCGTGTTCCGCGGCGAGGAGTGCGGCGAACTGTACTTCGCGGGCGGCGGGGCGGGCGGCATGGTGACCGCGTCCGCGATGGTCGGCGACCTGCTCGACCTCGTGATCGGCTTCCCGGGGCACGTGCCGCTGCACTGATCCCGGCTGGAGCTGAACGCCTGACGTTCGGCCGGGCGGGTCCCATACTGCACGGCCCGGCCCCGTGCAGCGAGGCGTCAGCAGCGCGCCGCCCCCACGGAGATCTCTCGTGGGGGCGGCGTCCCTGTGGTCAGCTGTGCACCGGCGGCAGAGGTTCAGTGCATGTTCTCCTCGTACGGCTGCACGATCACGAAGCCCTCGCCCTGGAAGGCCATCTGGAAGGTCTCGCCGCCGCCCCGCCCGATGAAGCTCTTCAGGGAGCTGTCCACCCGCAGCTGCGGGCTGAGGTTCTCGCTCCAGCCGATGGTGGCGTTGGGGTCGGTGTACACCGTCTCGCCGTTCGTGACGCGCAGCGTGAGGGGCCGCCCGTGGCTCAGCAGGGCCAGCATGCCCTGCCCGCGCAGCAGCACGCTGAACAGGCCGCCCGACACCATGCCTGCCGCGCTGCGGTGCATGGTGATTTTATGCTGCACCGTGTCCTCGAAGGCGAGGAGGGCGTGCCCGGCGACGTTCACGGCGTCGCCCTGCAATTTCAGGACCGTGATCTCCTTCGCCTGGTCGGCGAGGTAGCACACGCCCTGCCCCTCGATCTTCGCGAGGGGTTCCATCTCGCTCGTCACGGCGCGCACGAGGGCCTTCATGATGCCGCCCTCCAGCATGCCCTCGCGTTTGAAGCTGAGGTTGCCGCTGTACGCGACCATCGCGCCGAGCTTGCTCCACACGCGGCCCCGCACCTTGACTTCCAGCATCTTGTCGCTCTCCAGTTCGAACACGTCGCCGGGACGGTCGGCCTCGGCGTTCTTTTGAAGGAACTGCGTGAGGCTGTACGTGCCGTCACTGGCGGGCGCGAAGCGCGTCCCGCCGCCCGCCGTGGGGACCGGGGGAGAGGCGGGTGCCGGGGGCGTCCAGGTGGGGGCCGGGGCGGGGGGCGTGTGGGGTGTGGGCTGAGCCTCCTCCCCGCCGAAGTGGCGCAGCAGGGCGTCCAGGCCGCCGCTGAAGCCCTGCCCGACGTTCGCGACGCGCCACTCCCCGGCGTGCTCGTACACCTCGGCGACCATCACGGCCCGCTCCTGCGCGAACTGATCGCCGCGCAGCTCCACGCTGGCGCGCACGTCCGGGTCGCCGAGCGTCCACGAGAGCCGCCCGAGCTGCGAGAAGGGCGCGCTGTCGTGCGTGACCACGAACACCAGTCGGCGCACGCTGGCGGGCAGCGCGTCCAGCTCCAGCCGGAACCGGCCGCCGCGCGCGTCCTGCGTGAGCGTCACCTCGCCGCGCGGGCTGCTCAGCTGGTTGTAGAACACGAAGTACCGGTCGTCCTGCAGTTTCCGGTCGGCGTTCAGGCCGAACACGCTCACGTCCGCGCCCTGCAGGTCGTGCTGCAGCGTCACGTCCAGCGTGCGCCGGGACGTGAGGTCCTGCAGTCTGCGTTTCTCGCCGCGTTGCAGCGCCGTCATGCGGATTCCTGGCCGGGGTGTGCGTGGGTCATGGTCGTCTCCTGAAGGTCGGGGGCAGGGGGGTCTGACGCCCAGCATACCGCCCGCCCCTCCCCGCCCGCCCGGCGACCCCGTCCAGCCCTCCCGCCGGGGGGGGAGGAACGCCCCTGCTACACTGACTCCCAGACGCATGGCGAACGATACTGATCAGGCCCTCAACCCTACACCCGGCTCACCCCGCCCCTCGGCGTACCAGCAGGCGGGGGTGGACATCGAGGCGGGGCACCGCGCGGTGGCCCTCATGAAGGACGCGGTGGGCCGCAGCCAGAACGCGCCCGGCCTGCGTGGCGCGGTCCTCAGCGGCCTGGGCGGCTTCGGCGGCCTGTTCCGGCCCGCGCTCGGCGGCATGACGGACCCTATCCTGGTCGCGTCCACGGACGGCGTCGGCACCAAGACGAAGGTCGCCGCGCAGGCGGGCGTGTTCCGACACCTGGGGCACGACATCGTCAACCACTGCACCAACGACCTGCTCGTGCAGGGCGCCCGCCCGCTCTTCTTCCTCGATTACATCGCGATGGGTACACTCGTGCCGGAGAGCGTCGCGGAGTTCGTGAACGGCGCGGCCGAGGCGTGCCTGCAGGTCGGCGCGGCCCTGCTGGGCGGCGAGACGGCCGAGATGCCCGGCGTGTACGTGACGGGCGAACTCGACATCGTGGGCACGCTGGTGGGCGTGGTGGACCGCCCGAACCTCGTGACGGGCGAGCGCCTGGAGGTGGGCGACACCGTGATCGCCCTGCCGAGCAGCGGCCTGCACACCAACGGGTACAGCCTCGCGCGCCGCGTGCTGGACGGTCTCGACTGGCAGGAGGAGCGCGGCGACCTGGGCGGCACGCTGCAGGACGCGCTGCTGGCCCCGCACCGCTGCTACCTCGCGGCCTTCGAGGCGCTCGTGGCGGCCGGGACGGACGTGCGCGGCATGAGTCACATCACGGGCGGCGGCCTGATCGACAACCCGCCCCGCATCTTCCCGCAGGGGGTCGGCATGCGCGTCGACCTGAACAGCTGGACGCTGCCGCCACTCTTCCGCCTGATCGTGGAGCGCGGCGAGATCAGCACGCACGACGCCTTCCACGCCCTGAACATGGGCGTCGGTTACCTGTTCATGGTGCCCGCCGCGCAGGCGGACGCCGCCCTCGTCACGCTGCGCGCGGCGGGCGAGCAGCCCTGGGTGATCGGGCAGATGACGGCCGGGTCGGGCGTGACCCTGAACGGGGGCGGCGCGGCATGACCCAGCCGGAACCGGCGGGCACCGAAACGCCGGGCGGGAAGCCCGTCGAGCCCGCGTACAGGCCGCCTACCGGCTTCCCTGCCCCGGACCGGGCGCAGGCCACGGAGTTCTGGGTGGTGCGGCACGGCGAGAGCACCTGGAACCTCCAGGGCCGCTACCAGGGGCAGGCGGACGTGCCGCTCAGCCTGGAGGGCCGCCTGCAGGCCGCGATGCTCGCCGAACGCCTCACCGGGCAGACCTTCGACGCGGTGTACTCCAGCGACCTCGCGCGCGCGCTCGTCACGGCCGAGATCGTCGCCGAACGCCTCGCGGCGCAGCCGGACGTGCGGATCGACGAGGGCCTGCGCGAGATCGACGTGGGCCTGCTGAGCGGCAAGGACACCCCGCAGCTCCGCACCGAGCACGCCGACTACCTCGAAGCGCTGCGCGCCGACCCCTGGAACACCCGCCGACCCGGCGGGGAGAGCATGAAGGACCTGTACGAGCGGGCCGGGACGAGCTTCCAGGCGATGCGGGCACGGCACGCGGGCGGGCGGGTGCTGGTGTTCACGCACGGCGGCGTCGTCCGCGTCGCGGTGGGCCTCGCGCTGGGCGGCGTGCCGCAGAACGCGTGGGCGCGCCTGTCCGTCACGAACACCAGCGTCACCCGCGTCCTCCTGACGGAGGGCGGCGGGACGCTCCTCGGCTTCAACGACGCCGCGCACCTCGAAGCGATGGGCGAGGCGACCGAGGCGGACGACGTGCTCGGCCCCGGACAGTCCCCCTGAGCACTCCGATCCTCTGAGTCCCGGCCACCCCTTATTGTCCTGTCCCTGGCGGTGGGACGCGCCCGGGTACGCGTGTCCCTCGCGTTTCCTGAGCGGACCGTGATACAACAGACCCAATGGAAAGCGTCGTTGCCCTCTTTCGTGAGCCCACCCAGGTCAAGACTGCCCTGGACGCCCTGCTCGCCCGCGGTTACCACCGCGACAACCTGGGATTCACCATGCTCGACGTGGTCCAGGAGGCCGAACTGGCCTCGGAGACCGGCATCAGCCCCGAGGAGGGGGCGCCCGGCGGTTCCGCGGCCGTGCTGAAAGGCATCGGCATCGGCACGCTCGGCGGACTCGCCCTGACCGTCCCCGTGTGGATCCTGCTGCTCATCATCCCCACCACCCGCATCTACGCGGACGGCGGCCTGCTCGGCATGCTGTTCGGCGTGCTGGGCGGCGCGGGCATGGGTGGCCTGTTCGGCGCGCTGGCCGGCAGCGACAACGGTGACTACGTCAAGCTGATGCGTCAGTTCGGCATGCCCGCCCGCGTGGCCGAAGGGTACAACCAGAGCCTCAAGAACGGCCACATCCTCGTGTTCGCCCGCGCGCAGGCCGACCTGAACACCGACGACGCCATCAAGATCTTCAAGAGCAACGGCGCCGTGGACCTCGACTCCGCCATCGGGGCAGGCCAGCTGAGCAGCCAGCGCACCGCGCACTGACCTCACCTCACCGCGCGGGCCGCCCACAGCAGGGCGGCCCGCGTTCCCTTGCCGCTGCCTGCCGGGCGTGCGCTCCGCGCGTCCCGCTGATACACTACCCCGGCATGAGGGTCCCGTCCGTCCGTCCCGCACTCCGCCGCTCAGGCCGGGCCGCGCCGTGAGCGCCCCCACCCACGGGCGCGTCACGCTCAAGCCGCTGGTGCAGCTCGACGCTTCCGAATGGCGGAAGATGCACTCGTACTTCCGTGACCGGGAACTCGCCGACTGGAACGGCGCGCAGCCCATCCGCATCCCGGAATTCCTGTTCCGGCGCGTCATGATCGACGAGGAACGCGGCGGGGACCGGCACGGCTTCGGCATCCTCGACGAAGACGGCACGCTCATCGGCAGCATCGAACTGTACGACCTGCGGCCCGTCCCGCCCGCCCAGGCGCGTTTCGGGACGCTGGGCGTCATGATCGGCGAGCGCCGCCTGTGGGGCAGAGGGTACGGCCGCGACGCCGTCACCGCCCTGCTCGCCTGGGCGTTCGGGCAGCGGCAACCGCCCCTGGAACGCGTGCGCCTCACGACCTTCTCCCACAACCGCCGCGCGCAGCGCAGCTTCCTCGCGACCGGCTTCCACGAGGTGGGCCGCACCATCACGCCGGACCGCACCGACGTGCACATGGAGGTCAGCCGCCACGACTGGCAGGACCGCCAGCACCAGCCGCCGACCGGCGGGAACACGGACGGCGGATAGCACGGCCCGTCCCTCATGAGGACCGCAGGAACCGTACCCCCGGCTGCCGTCCGTGCCCCACGCGCGCACGGCAGCGGCTATACTGGGGACACGTTGACCGGGAAGAGTACCCGGACGTGCACCCACAGGAAGGCCCCCCGCGCCCGCGCGACTGAGAGGGGACCGGGAACGCAGCCGGGGAACGTCGCCCGCGAGTACGGGAGAAGAAAGGCGCACGCCGAGTAGACCTCTCCGGGTGCGCCCGACACAGCGCGAGCAAGTGCCCCCGGAGCAGGAGGGGGAAACGCGGTGGTACCACGGGAACGCTGAGCAGCGCCTCGTCCGCGACCGGGACCGTCCCGGCGGGCGAGGCGCACTGCTGTCACGCCCCCGGCCCTCACTCACCTGCCCGCGAGGACCGCATGAGCATCACACCCTTCCGCACCCTGCAGGACGCCCGCCACCGGGCCGCCACCCACCACCTCAGAGAGAAGGCCGTGTGCTTCGTCACGCGCGGCCAGGACCTGCTGGTGATGGACCACGTGCCCGCCGGAAGTGCAGGCGTGCAACTCCCGGCAGGCGGCGTGGAGCCCGGCGAGACGCCAGGACAGGCCGCCACCCGCGAACTGTGGGAGGAGACCGGCCTGACCCTGCCCGCCCCGACGTACCTCACGTCGTACCTGTGGGAAGCGCAGCTGCCGGACCGCTTCACGCGGCAGGTGTGCCACGCGTTCCTGTTCCGCGCGCCGCCCGGCACGCCCGACACCTGGGAGCGAGACGCGGACGGCGAACACTTCGCGTTCCGCTGGATGCCCGCCCTGGCCCCGCGGCTCGACTGGGAGATGGACGCCGCCCTCCCCTGGGCCCACGCGCACCTGAACCCCGTCTGACCTGACAGACCGCCCCACATCACCCTGACAGGGAGGCCCTGCGGCACCTGCAGGCGCACCTTCCCGGCCCATCACAGGAGACTTCATGACCGACCACACGCCCGAACAGCCGCACGACCAGACGCCCGACGCGCCGACCGCCGACACCGCCTCCAGCACGGATACTGCCGCCAGCGCCGACACCTCCGGCATGCCCAAATCCTTCGACCCGGCGACCGCCGAGCCGAAGTGGGCGGACCGCTGGTTCCGCGAACCGTTCCGCGCGGACGCCAGCAGCAGCAAGCCGCCCTTCACAATCATGATCCCGCCGCCGAACGTGACGGGCAACCTGCACCTCGGGCACGCGCTCGACAACACCCTCATCGACACGCTCATCCGTTTCAAGCGCATGGCGGGCTTCGAGGCGCTGTACCTGCCGGGCATGGATCACGCGGGCATCAGCACGCAGGTCGTGGTGGAACGCCAGCTGAAGGCCGAGAACATCACGCGCTTCGACCTGGGCCGCGAGAAGTTCCTGGAGCGCGTGTGGGCCTGGAAGCAGGAGTCCGGCGGGCAGATCTTCGAGCAGCTGCGCCGCCTGGGCGTCAGCGCCGACTGGACCCGCGAGCGCTTCACGATGGACGACCTGCTCAGCCGCGCCGTGCGCCACCAGTTCGTGCGCCTGTACAGCGAGGGCCTCGCGTACCGCGGGGAGCGCATCGTGAACTGGGACGTGGCCGCGCAGACGACGCTGTCCGAACTGGAGATCGACCGCGAGGAACGCAAGGGCCAGATGACCACCCTGCGCTACATGCTGGCCGACCCCGCCACGCCCGCCAGCAACGGCGAGGCGGGCGAGATCCTCATCGCGACCGTGCGTCCCGAGACGATCTTCGCGGACCAGGCGATCGCCGTGCACCCGGACGACGAACGGTTCCGGCACCTGGTGGGCCTGCAGGCCCGCATTCCACTCACGAAGCGCCTCATCCCGATCATCGCGGACGCCGCGGTCGAGATGGGCTTCGGGGTGGGCGCCCTCAAGATCACGCCCGCGCACGACCCGACCGACTTCGAGATCGGTGAACGGCACGGGCTGGCCCGCCCGAGCGTCATCGACCTGAACGGCAACCTCACCTCGGACCTCGTGCCGGACGCCTTCCAGGGCATGGAGCGCTTCGCGGCCCGCAAGGCCGTCCTGAAGGCGCTGGAGGAGGACGGCGCGCTCGTGGAGCAGAAGGACCACGTGACCGCCATCGGCCTGAGCGAACGCACCAAGGTCCCGGTGGAACCCATCGTGAGCACCCAGTGGTTCGTGAACGTCAAACCGCTCGCGCAGCGTGTGCTGGAAGGCCTGGACGCGGGCGACATGCAGCTCATCCCGGACCGCTACACCAAGGTCAACCGCGACTGGCTGGAAAACATCCGCGACTGGAACATCAGCCGTCAGCTGTGGTGGGGACACCAGATTCCCGCGTGGTACGACGAGGACGGCAACGTGTACGTGCCCAGCCCCGAGAACCCCGACCTGGACTGCGATCAGGACGCCCGCTACGCGCACCTCACGCTGCGCCGCGACCCGGACGTGTTCGACACGTGGTTCAGCAGCAACCTGTGGCCCTTCTCCACGCTCGGCTGGCCCGACCTGGACGCCGAGGACTTCCAGAAGTTCTACCCCACGCAGGTCCTCGTGACCGGCTACGACATCCTGTTCTTCTGGGTGGCGCGCATGCAGATGGCCGCGTACGGCCTGACCGACCAGGCACCCTTCGGGCGCATCATGCTGCACGGCCTGTACCTCGACGAGAAGGGCCAGAAGATGTCCAAGAGCAAGGGAAACGGCATCGACCCGCTCGCGCTGTTCGAGACGTACGGCGTGGACGCCAGCCGCTTCGCGTTCGCGTTCCTGTCCACCGGCGGGCAGGACATCCGGCACGACCCGAGGCGCTTCGAGCAGGGCCGCAACTTCGCGAACAAACTCTGGAACGCCGCGCGCTTCGCGGTCCTGAACATCCAGAAGGCCGACGACGCCGGACTGCTCGGCGAGTCCGGCAGCGGCGACGACCTCACCCGCTACGTGCGGCACGCCGTGCGCGAACGCACCGGCGACCCCATCCGCAGCCGCGACGCGCTCGCGCAGGTGCGCGCCCAGCCGGACCAGCTGACCCTCGCGGACCGCTGGATCATCAGCCGCTTGGACGCCGTGACCCGCGAGGTGACCGCGCACCTCGACGCGCTCGACATCGGCGCCGCCATCCGCGCGCTGTACAGCTTCACGTGGGACGAGTTCTGCGACTGGTACATCGAGGCCGCGAAACCCGCCCTGCAGGAGGGCCGCCTCGGGACGCTCGTCACCGTCAAGGCCGTGCTGGAACACATCCTCAAGATGCTGCACCCCGTCATGCCGTTCATCACGAGCGAGCTGTACCAGAACCTCGGGCACCGCCGCCAGATCGCCGTGCACACCTGGCCCGAAGGGGACGACACCCTGCACGACGAGGAAGCCACCCGCGCCTTCGAGACGCTGCGCGCCGCCGTCAGTGCCGCCCGCAGCCTCAAGAACGAACTCGGCATGGCCCCCCAGGAACGCCTGAACGTCGCGCTGGACGGCGAGCGCGCGGGCGTGGTGCTCGACAACCGCACCATCGTGGAAGGCATCGCGCGCGTCACGCTGGTGGACGCCCTGGACGGCCGCACCCTCAGCGCCGTCGAGGCGGGCCTCACGGTCCTCGCGCCGCTTGAAGGGACGGTCGACATCGCCGACTGGCTCGGCAAGCAGAAGAAACGCCTCGCGGAACTCGACAAACAGATCAACCAGGCGCAGGGCAAACTGAACAACGCGGGCTTCGTCGCGCGCGCCCCGCAGGACGTGATCGACGAGGAACGCCGCCGCGTCACGGACTTCACCGCGCAGAAGGAACGCCTGCAGGCCGTCCTCGCCCAGTTCTGAAGCACAGCCCTGCACCGGAATTCCCGGTCAGGGCCCCACCCGCACGCACGCCCGGCAGACCCGCTCTGCCGGGCGTGCCGCATCATGGTCATCCGTCACGCCGCGCGGGTCCGGCCGGGCGTACCATGCGGAGTGACCCGGCCCCACCGATCCTCCCCGGGGCCTTCCGCACTGCCGTCAGAGGTGACCTCATGGATGCACGTCCGCCCGTCCCGCCGTTCACGCACGAGACCGCCTGCCAGAAGGCCCGGCTGGCTGAGGACGCCTGGAATTCCCGCGATCCGGAACGCGTGTCGCTCGCGTACACGGAGGACACGGTGTGGCGCAACCGCTCCGAGTTCCTGCGGGGCCGCGAGGCCGTCGTCGCGTTCCTGACGCGCAAGTGGGCGGCGGAACACGAGTACCGCCTCGTGAAGGAGGTGTGGGCCTTCCATCAGGAGCGCGTGTCGGTCCGCTTCGTGTACGAGTACCACGACGCGTCCGGGCAGTGGTTCCGCGCGCACGGGAACGAGCAGTGGGCCTTCACGGACGCGGGCCTGATGGCGCGGCGCGAGGCGTCCATCAACGACGTGCCCATCCGCGAAACGGACCGCCTGTTCCGCTGGCCGCTCGGCCCGCGCCCGCACGGCACGCCCGGCCTGAGCGAGCTGGGCCTGTAGAGGCGGGGGCGGGCGGCAGGGGAGGGCACGCTCTATGCTGACCTTCATGTACTCGCGTTTCGCCAAGCCGCTGCTGTTCCGCCTGGACGCCGAACGGGCGCATCACTTCACCATCCGCGGAGCCGCTGTCCTCGGCCGCGTGCCGCTCGTGACGGGCGTCGCCGCGTCCGCCCTGCGCCCCGACCCGGCCCTCACGCAGACCCTCTGGGGCCGCGCGTACCGCAGCCCGCTGGGGCTCGCGGCGGGCCTCGACAAGAACGCCGAGGCGGTCCCCGTCTTCACGGCGCTCGGGTTCGGGTTCGTGGAGGTGGGCACCGTCACGCCCCGCCCGCAGCCCGGCAATCCCCTCCCGCGCCTGTACCGGCTCCCGCCGGACGACGCGCTCATCAACCGCATGGGTTTCAACAACGGCGGCACGGGCCGCATGGCGCGGCACCTGACGGGCCAGCGGCACGCGCCCGTCTGGGTGAACATCGGCAAGAACAAGGACACCCCGAACGACGCGGCCGCGCAGGACTACCTGGACGCCGTGCGCTCCCTGTACCGCCACGCGGAGGGCTTCGTAATCAACGTCAGCAGCCCCAACACGCCCGGCCTGCGCTCCCTGCAGGCCGCCGACGAACTCACGCGGCTCGTAGGAACCGTGCTGGACGAGGTGTGGACCCTGCGACCCTCCCTGCCGGTCCTCGTGAAACTGTCGCCCGACATGGACGAACAGGACTTCGCGGCGAGCGTGCAGGCCATGCAGGCGGTCGGCGTGTCGGGCGTGGTGGTCAGCAACACCACCCTGGACCGGACCGGCCTGACGCACCCGAACCGTGACGAGGCGGGCGGCCTCAGCGGACGCCCGCTCACGCGCCGCTCCACCGCGCTCGTCGCCGCCGCGTACCGCCTGACGGGCGGCACCCTGCCCATCGTGGGGGTCGGCGGCATCTTCAGCGCGCAGGACGCGTATGACAAGATCCGCGCCGGGGCGAGCCTCGTGGAGCTGTACACGGCCCTCGTGTACGGCGGGCCGGGCCTGCCCGCCCGCATCAACGCGGACCTCGCGGCCCTGCTGCGCCGCGACGGATTCACGCACGTCAGCGAGGCCGTCGGCGTGGACGCGCGGTAAAGGGGACGCCCGCCAGAACGGAACGCGCCAGGAATGAACCGAACGGCGCGGGCCTGCATGCGGTCCGGTGCTCGCGGCGGGGCGGCGGCTCCGCGTTCCGCCCGTCTGATACGGTTTTGATTTAGACATTTAGCATCAGGCAGCCGGGAGCCAGTGGAAGCTCGTGAGATTCGAGACCAGGGCATGCTCCTGCATCAACCACACGCAACGGCGATCCAGCGGTTCGATCAGCTCCGAAAGGGTTGACCACGCGCGATTCACCAGCCCCTCCTTCAACGGCAGCCACAGGTGTTCAGCAGGCATCAACTCTGGCGTGTACGGCAAGGTGAACACCAGGTGCACGCCCGAGGGCACGATCACCTGAGGACTGCGGTGCCAGCCAGCGTTATCGACCACCACCACCAGTAGACGTTCGTCTGCTGGATCGAATCTCGCCTTGAACAACGCCAGCGCCGCACTGAACGACTCCACATCCACGGTATCGAAGCGCAACAGATCACTCCGCCCCGA